>DATEMX010000298.1:0-14704 GCA_035275365.1 Polyangiaceae bacterium
TCTGTCGGCGGTGATCTGCCGCTCGCCGGCGTCGACCGACATTTGGGGACCGATGGTGACCGCGCCCATGCGGTAGCGCTGCGAAATGAAATAGCGCTCCACCTGTACGTGCCGAAGGACCTCGCCGAGCGACCCTTTGTAGCTCGAGAGCAGGGCCTCGTAGACCTGTTGGCTCTTGTGCGATAGGCGCCCGCGGAGGAGCCACTCCGGCGGCCGCTCGGTGCGATCGCCTTTCGGAAAGAGGTCGGTCAAGAGCTGCCGGCGCTGCGTGACCGGCAAGAGGAACAAAGGATGATCGCGAATCTCGATGAAGAGCCGCGCGTCGATCTGATCTTCGTCGAGGTGCGCGTAGCTCGCGCCCGAGGTGCTCGCCAAGCGGGGGCCGCCGAAACCGATCGAGCCGCGCACTGTCTTCTGGCTGGGGAACACCCAGTGAAAGCGATAGAGCGCCCCCTCGTCGGTGGTCGAGTAGTGTTCGAGCGCGCGCATGAGGCACGCGGCCACCGTGGATTTACTCGACCCGTTGGGTCCGTGCAAAAGGATGAGCTTATTGGCTCGCCCTTCTTGCGCGAAATTCGAGAGCACGCGGTAGAGCTCGCCTTGCACCTCTTCTTGACCGACCAGCGCGTCGCGCCGGTTGTTCTCCGTTTCCCAAGGGAGATCGAAGAGCTTGAAGCGCGTGAGCGTGCCCCATGGGCGCTCGACGTGCGCGGTGCCGTAGTAGTCGAACATGTCGCGCAGGTAGCGCGCGGCGTCGCGCCCGAAGCGGACGGGATCGCTCGCGAAGAGCTCGAGGTATTCCTGGAACGAGAGGACCCGCCGGCCCTCTTTGAACCGGCTCTCCACCGTCGTGGCGATCTGCTCGAGCTGCGCGAGAGCGCGCTCCCCCGGCTTGTCCGCCACTACTCGACCTTCACCGTCACTTCGAGGGGCTGCTTGTCCATCAAGCAGTTGGCCGCCGAACAGACGCTGAGCGAAAGTGTGCCGGCCACTTTGCTATCGCCGGCCTTCTCGGAAACGAACGGTACCTTGAGGCGAACCTTGCGCTCTTCCATCACGCCATCTTCCTTCCCGACGACGGGCTTCGGATATTTGATGCCTTGGGGCGGAGGGTCTTCGGTCTTGAACTTGTAGGGATATTTGTCGTTGATGTGATATTCGCCCTTGGCCTCGACGAGGACCTCGACCGCACAGGTTTGATCTTTCTTGCACGGGCCCGCCGGGCGAATCTCCGCGCGGTAGTTGGCATTCTCGAGCGAAGGTACGCCAGGCGCACCCTGAGCGGAGGAGGAGACGGGGGGAGAAGGCGGCAGCGCCGCGCTCACGCCGGCAACCGCCGACGCTTCGCTGATTTTGCCGCATCCTCCGATTCCCACCGCGAACCCGGCCCATAGCATCGCGGTAAGCAACACCGGCGACGTGGGCCCCGGAAGGGCTGTTTTCATGGGAGACGAAGCTACCACGAGCGCCAAGCCCGGGCTAGGACGGCGGGCCTGCTCGGCGGTTCAACGTAGGAACAAGACCGCCCCTGCCACACCCAACACGACCGCGACCGCTCCTATGATCGCGGGCACGAGCCACTTGGGCGGCCCCTTCGGCACGCCCATCACGAAATCGTCGGCCCCCATCGAAGGCGAAGCCGCTTGAAAAGCGCGGTCCATGGGGTGAAGACTGCCCCCGGTCCCCAGTGGTGGCGGCGGCGTCGGCGCACCGAAAGGATCGGCCATGGCGTCCACGGCGAGCGCCGATTTTTGCGAGAGCATCTTGGGAAGCTCGACCTGAATCGTATGCCCGAGGACTTCTTGCGGCGTGTAGGCCCACGCGAGATGATCGCCCGAGAGCCCGTACGCGCGGCCGAGCGCGTCGGCGAGCTCGCCCACCGTGCGCGTGCGAATGTTGGGGTTTTTGGCGAGCGCGACCTCCATGAGGTCGTCGATCGACGCCGGGATCGGGACCACGCTGTCTTTGCCGGCCTGCGTGGGCGGGATGGGATCTTTCGTGAGGATGGAGAGCAGGATGCTCGGGCCGTTGATGCCCTGAAAGGGCACCGAACCGGTGAGGCATTCGTAGGCAATGGCCGCCAAGGCCCAGACGTCGGCGCGCGCGTCGAGGGTGTCGAGCCCCTGCGCCTGCTCGGGCGCCATGTAGAACGGCGAACCGATGGTCGTACCGATGACCGTGAGCTTCTTGGCCATCGACGACTTGTCCTTGACCGATCCGAAGTCCAGCACCTTGACGATGTCGCCCTGGCGCGTTCCGCAGAGAAAGAGGTTGTCGGGTTTGAGATCGCGGTGCACGAGCTGGCGCCGGTGGGCCTCGTCGAGCCCGATGGCGGTCTGGCTCATCATGCGCACGAGCCGTTCGGGCGGGATGCGCTTTTCGCGCTTCAATACCGTGCGAAGCTCCTCGCCCTCGAGAAACTCCATCACCAGGGCGTAGCTCTTGTCGTCGGTCTCGCGAAAGTCTTTCACCTCCACGATGTGATCGTGCGGCAAGAGCGCCGACACCTCGAACTCGCGCTTGAAACGTTCGACGGCGATGGTGTCTCGCGAGACGTCACCGTGCAGCACCTTGATGGCCGCGCGCGACTTGTCCTGCATGTCGAGCGCCTCGTAGACGCGGCCCATGCCGCCGTCGGCGACGACGCGCCGCACCTGGTAGCGCATACAAAGGAGCGAGCCGACGCGAGGATCTTCGTCGGTGGCGGCCACCGGAACGTCGGTCGAGCGGAGAAGACCGACGCCGTCGACCGGGCAGAAGCCGGCGTCGTCAGGGTACAAACGACGGCAGGTAGGGCAGCTCTTCAGCTCGTCCCCCCGTCGCGGGCGTCGGCAGGGGCTTCGTAGTAGAGGATGCGCGCACAGCTCGGGCACTGGTCGAGCGCGTCGCCTCGCATGAGCTTCTGAAAGAGCATGGGCGGCAAGCGCATATGGCACGCAAGGCAGGTGCCGTCGATCGTCTTGGCGATCGCGCTGCCCTTGCGCTTTCTCACCTGCTCGTAGCGGCGCAAGGTCATGGGCTGTACCGCCGCCGCCAGGCGAGCCCGCTCGGCCAGCTTGGTCTCATGCTCTTTGACGGCAGCGGCGAGCTTCGCGGAGATGTCGGACTCACATCCCCCGAGCTCGTCGGTGATCTTTTTGTGCTGCGCTTCGGTGTCTTCGATCGTCTTGCGCGCTTGCTCACCGAGGCTCGACAGCTTGTTGATCTCGTCTTCGCGATCGCGCTGCAGCTTGCGGAGCTCTTCGAGCTCGCGCTGGGCGGCGTTCGATTCGCGCTCGTTGCGCGAACGCGAGAGCTTCTCCCGCGAACGCTCGATCTGCGCCGTCATTTGCCTCACCTCGGTGGTGAGCTCGCTGCGGGTCTTGTCCATCTCGCCGAGGCTCGCGCGGTCGATACCGAGCTTTTCGTCAAGTTTTTGGAGCTCGCCTTTCAGGTTGGCGAGAATTCCCCGCTCCTCGGCAAGTTGGTCTTCTAAGCGCTTCAGCTCGGCATCGATCGCGGCGAGGGCTTCGAGGCTGACAATCTGGTCCTTGAGGCTCAAACGTGAAATCTCCTTGTGTCGGCATAGTCGAAGCACACCCGACCGCGAGACGATCGGGTGTTGCTCTCGTGTGGCCCGAGTGGGCCCACCTGGGTTCGAACCAGGAACGGCCCGGTTATGAGCCGGGGGCTCTGACCGATTGAGCTATAGGCCCGGGCAGATCTGGCAGCGCGCCGTCGAAGGGTTCGGTAAAAGGCTCGTTCGGCCGCGGCGACCACGGCGGGAAACCTAGTCGAAGAGGGGCACGAGGGGAAGGGGTGGATTAAGGTGTGTTCGCGCAGCAGCGAAACCCGACCTGATAGTAGCGAAACCACTCGTTGTGGAAGGTCGTGGTCGCCCGGCATCGATTGCGCACCGGCCCCCAATATCCGCCCTTCAAGCCCGAAATGAAGGGCCGAACGCCGCCACCTTCGGGCGCAGGACCGAAATGTTTCTCGTTCAAGACCCACTCGTCGACGTTTCCGGTCATGTCCTGCACCCCGTAGGGGCTTTTGCACCGCGCCATCTCGCCGCTCGACACGCGCTGGTCGAGCCGAGCGACCTCGGTCGACACTTCCCTCGGGTTTTGTAGGGCTTCGTCGTCGACGTTGGGGTGGGGCCGGTCGATGTTGCAGGCCGTGCTGTCGCGCTCGTAGCCGTATGGATAGGGAACACGTTCGGTCCCCTCGCAGGCGAGCGTCCATTCGCTGCCGGTGCAGAGCCTCTTTCCTTCGGCTTCACAGGCACTTTTGGCCTCGGACCAGTTGACCATCACGACCGGGCGAACCCCCGCCAGGTTGGGATATTCGAAACGGTCGATACAGAAGCGCTTTTTCTGAATCTGACCCTCGCAAATGGGGGGCGAGGCGTACTTTTCGCAACGCTCGACAGGGCCATCGAGCCTTTTCAAACACACATGTCCGAGGACGGGGCAATAGTCGCCTTCGACGAGAACCATGCCGTCGGCGCACGCCCCCTCGTCGGGCCGGGCGAGGGGCGGCGCGACGAGTTGGTCCCGCGAAGGCCCCGAAGGGGCCGCCGACGTGCTGAAGAGCGGGCTTCCCGAGGGCGTCGAGGGGCCGAGCGGTCGGAGCGCGCCACCCGGCCGGGCGCCGAACTGGAGCGAGGCGGACGGGTCGAGGAGCGGAAGCGTTTCCGTGTTCGGCGAGTCCGGCAAACCTGGACGGGGCGTGCGAGCCTGCGGCCACGCCGTCTCGGCAACTGCGAGCGGGGATCGCGACCCCTCGTAGAGCGCCACCGACGTGGCGAGCCCTCCCAACATGAGGAGCGGTAAGAGGACGCGAGGATCGAGGCTAAGGCGAAGGTACATCTTGCAATGCGAATGTATCGGGTGGCGAGAAAGGTCAAATTTCCTGGATTTTTGCGCGATTTGCTTTCGTAAGCTAACTTATGGAGCTCGTGCGCTGGCGGCGCTCTTCGGGTTTAGACGAGGCGGGCCTCGTTCACATTCGCCGCGCGATCGGGCCATCGTGCAACGGAGCTAGCGCCGCGCACCCGAAGTCCGATCCGGTTGGGCGGACTTCGTTCGGCGCAGGAGGTGCCGTGGGGTGGGGTCCTGTTCCGGGCGAAGCCCCCGGCGGGGATGGGGCGAAGCCCCCGAAGACAAGGGGATAGTGCCAAGCGGCGCTAGGGTGATTCGGTGCGGTGCATGACGATGGGCGGCGTCTCGATGCCGTCGTTCGCGTCGGAGCAACAACGAAAACCCACCTGATAGAAGCGAAACGTCGGTCCGTGCGCGCGTGTCGTGAGGCGGCACGTGTCGCGGACCGGTCCCCAATACCCGCCGTTCAGCGTCGAAACTTCGCGGGTGGTCGGGTCGTCGCCTTGGTTGTCGGTCCACTCGTCGACGTTGCCGCTCATGTCGTAGGCACCGAAGGAGCTCACGCAGGCCGGGTGCGAGCCGATGGGATCGGCCTGCCACAAGCGTGAGAGCTCTTCCTCGCGCGTGTCCGGATTCAAGATGGCCCCGACGTCGAAGGCGATCGATCCGCGATCGATGTTGCACGGGCTCGGCTGGCGAACATAGCCGTATGGATAGGGGAGGCGTTTGGGCCCTTCGCAGGCGAGCATCCATTCGCTGCGACGGCAGAGCCGCTTGCCCACTGTCCAGCAGAGCTCCTTGGCTTGGTACCAGGAAACGTAGACCCGAGGATTCTCGCCGACGAGGTTCGGCCATTCGTAGCGATCGACGCAGAAGCGGCGCGGCTCGAGCAGCACGGGGCACCCGCCCTTTCGAGCATATTCGCCACAGCGAGTCGACTCATCCGTACCGAGATCGCTCTGGCACTCGTAGCGAAGACCAGGGCAATAGCCGCCGTCGACGAGCACCATCCCCGCCGCGCAGGCTTCTGGGAGCTTTTTCGTGAGCGCGAGCGCTACGAGCGGCGCCATGTCGATGCCGAGCCAGCCAGCCAGAGGAGCGGCGACCGGCACGAGCGCGACGGCGAGAGGGAGGAGCTGCGCCAGAGATTCGATCGCCAACACGGCTAGCACTACTGCTGCGGATTTCTCGCTACCAGATCGATCGTCGGAGCGGGCATACGCCAACTCAAGGACTGACCGTGGCGGAGTGGACGGAGTCCACGGAGACCTACGAAGCGAAGCGCAGCGCACAGGCAGATTTGGGGTGCTCTCGGCTCGAGCGGCGAGCGGTGGCGGCTCGTTCTGTTCGAAACTAGGTGGTTCCGACAGCCTCGCCGTATTTTACGTTGGGTCTCAGCCATTTTGGACAATCGTGATCTGCTCCTGCCAAGTCTGCAGCAGTAGTACTAGGAGAACCGCGAAAGGCCGCCAGCGCAAGCCCGCCCTTCGAAACGGATTTCACGCGGACGCTGAGCCGCCATTGTGCTAACTCCGAGTGCTCACTGCCAGGAATGCACGAGTGCAAATGGACCGGCTGATCGTTCGCGGCGCACGCCAACACAATCTTCGCAACGTCAGCTGCGAGCTGCCGCGCAATCGGCTCGTCGTCGTCACCGGTCCGAGCGGTTCCGGAAAGTCCTCGCTCGCCTTCGACACCATCTACGCCGAAGGGCAGCGTCGTTACGTCGAGTCGCTGTCGGCCTACGCCCGGCAATTCCTCGAGCAGCTCGCCAAGCCCGACGTCGACAGCATCGAAGGCCTCTCGCCGGCGATCGCCATCGAGCAGCGGGCCCTGGCCAAGAGCCCTCGCTCGACCGTCGGCACCGTCACCGAAATCGCCGACTATTTGCGCCTCTTATTCGCGCGCGTGGGCGTCCCCCACTGTCCCAAATGCGGCAAGCGCATCGAGGCGCAGACCGTTCAGCAGATCGTCGACCACATTTTGGAAATGGGCGAGGGCGCCCGCCTCACGGTCCTTGCCCCCATCGTCCGCGCCCGCAAGGGCGAGCTCAAGCTCGAGTTCGACCGGCTCCGTCGCGAAGGCTTCGTGAGGGCGCGCATCGACGATCAGGTCGTCGATCTGGGCGACGAGATCGTGCTCGATAGAACGCGGGCCCACGATCTCGACGTGGTGATCGACCGCGTCGTTCTGAAGGACGGCCTGAAGGGGCGCGTGACCGATTCGGTCGAGCTCGCCCTCAAGGTCGGCGAGGGTAGGCTCTTGGTCGACCCTGGTGAGGGCGGCGAGCCCATCTGGATGAGCGAGCGGTTTGCCTGCATCGAGTGCGGCATTTCGCTTCCTCCTATCGAGCCTCGCATGTTCTCGTTCAACGGGCCGCACGGCGCGTGTCCCGTATGCGACGGCATCGGCTCGCGCACCAAGATCGACGCCGCCCGCGTCGTTCCCGACGCCACGCGAACCCTGCGCGAGGGCGCGGTCTTGGCGTGGGGCCGCCGCGGCTCCCCCGCCCTCGCCGCAGAACTTGCGCGCGCCGTGCAAGTCCTCGGCGTGAGCGCTGACAAATCATGGAGCGATCTGCCCGAGCCCGCCAAGCAGGCCATCCTTTTCGGTCAAGCGGGGCATTCACGCGGCAAGAAGGCGGGCGCCGCCTACGACGGCATCGTCGTGCGCCTCGAGCGTCGCATCAACGCCGAGGGTGAGTCGGGCGAGGAGTCCGACTCCACCGATCCCGATCTCGACGAAGGCGCCATCGTCGACGACGATCTCGGCCGCTTCGCCGTCACGCGCACGTGCGACGCGTGCGGCGGCAAGCGGCTCCGCCCCGAGGCATTGGCCGTCAAGCTCGGTGAGAAGAACATTTCCGACATCGGCTCGCTCGCGCTCCGGCACGTGCGCGCCTTCTTGCAAGATTTGCTGGCCCCCGCGAGCACGCTGAAGGGCCGTGAGCGCGCCATTGCCGAGCCCTTGCTCCGCTCGGTGGTTTCGCGGCTCGGGTTCCTCATCGACGTGGGGCTCGACTACCTGACGCTCGACCGCTCCGCACAAACGCTCTCCGGAGGCGAAGGGCAGCGCATTCGACTCGCCACCCAGATCGGCGCCGCCTTGGTCGGCGTGCTCTACGTGCTCGACGAGCCGTCGGTCGGCCTCCATGCGCGCGACAACGCACGACTACTCGAAGCGCTGCGGCGCCTCGTCGACATCGGCAACAGCGTCATCGTCGTCGAGCACGATCGCGAAGCCATCCTCGCCGCCGATCACATCGTCGACATGGGCCCGGGCGCCGGCGTGCGAGGCGGCAACATCGTGGCCGAAGGGACGCCGGCGGAGATCATGGCGTCGCCCACTTCGATCACCGGGCCCTATCTATCGGGCGAGAAGCGCATCCCCGTCCCCGCCAAGCGAAAGCGCGGCGACGGACGGGCCATTCGTTTGATCGGCGCCAAGGCCCACAACCTTCACGACGTTACCATCGAGATCCCGGTGGGCGTCATGACCTGCGTGACCGGCGTGTCCGGCTCGGGCAAGTCGAGCCTCATCGTCGATACACTTCTGCCCGCGGCCCGCGCGACCCTCTACGGCGCGGCCGGCGCGGTAGGGCCCTGCGACGGCATCGAAGGGCTCGATCACATCGACAAGGTCGTCTCCATCGATCAGGCGCCCATCGGTCGTACGCCGCGCTCCAACCCCGCCACCTACACGGGCGTCTTTTCGCTCTTGCGCGAGCTCTACGCGGGCCTGCCCGAGTCGCGCGCACGGGGCTACAAGGCGGGGCGCTTTTCGTTCAACGTGAAGGGCGGCCGCTGCGAAGCATGCCAGGGCGACGGCGTCCTCCGCGTGGAGATGCACTTCTTGCCCGACGTCTTCGTGACGTGCGAAGCGTGCCAGGGTCGGCGCTACAACCGAGAAACGTTGGAGGTGCTATACCGCGGCCTCTCCATCGCCGACGCGCTCGACCTCACCGCCACGCAAGCGCTCGAGATCTTCGAGAGCATCCCGCGCGTGCGCGAGCGGCTCGCGGCGCTCGGCAAGGTCGGACTCGGGTACATCGCGCTCTGGCAGCCCGCTACCACCCTGTCGGGCGGTGAGGCGCAGCGCGTCAAGCTCGCCCGCGAGCTGGCCCGCAAAGCCACGGGCCGAACGCTCTATGTCCTCGATGAGCCTACGACGGGGTTGCATTTTTCCGACATCGAGCTGCTCACGGTCGCCCTCTCGGGCCTCCGCGACGCCGGCAACACCGTGGTCATCGTCGAGCACAACCTCGACGTCATCGCGTGCGCCGACTGGATCGTCGATCTCGGTCCGGAGGGCGGCGAGCGCGGTGGCGAGCTCGTCGCCCAAGGCACGCCCGAAGAAGTGGCGCGGGTAGAGCGTTCACATACCGCCACCTACTTGCGTGCCGTGCTCGAATCGGTGGCGGGCGCAGAGCCTTCTCGAACGCGACCGAAGACGGCCCGCGCTTAGCATTACTGCCTGAATCTTGGCATCGGCAGATCGCGATCAGCAGATTTGGCGGCGACCCAACTCAAGTTACGGCGAGGCCGTCGGAATGGCCGCTACGATGATCGATCTGGTGATGATCGATCTGGTAACGAGAAATCTAAGGCAGTAGCGTTAGCCGTAGTCTTTCTCCATCCGCTCCTGATCTTCTTTGCAGCGGATGCACAGCGTCGTCTCGGGGCGCGCTTCGAGGCGCTTGATGGAGATGTCTTCGCCGCACTCTTCGCACGTGCCGAAGGAGCCGTCGTCGATCTTTGCCAGCGCCTTCGTGATCTTGTCCAAGAACGACTTCTCGCGGCCGCGCAGGCGGAACGTGAAAGACTGGAGATATTCGCTCGAAGCGAGGTCCATCTCGTCGGGCAGATCGTTGGCGTCGAGGGTCATGTCCTCGTCCAAGGTCTGCTTCGCTTTCTTGACGATCTCGTCTCTTTTCTCTTCGAGAAGTCCGCGGAATTTCTTGAGCTGAGCCTTGTTCATGGGGATTCCTGGGTCGCGTTCTCGCTTCGCGAGCCCCCGTCACGAGGATGGGCGCCCCGAAATGAGCGAGAGAGGTTAAGCACCCCGACCCCGTACGTCAATGCAACCGGTAGCCCTGGCATCTGAAAAAAACCCATTAGCGCCGGCCTCTCGGGCGATTTCAGGAGCGGTAGGAGCGCCATAGGAGGGCGGCGGGGTTCGGTGATAGAGAAAAACTCGATGAAGGGGCAAGCCAGCGGTCCCGACCAAGCGTCGAAGAAGGCCACTCGGGGCGTGGGTAAACCGGAACCACAGCCGCCCGAATTGTTCACAGCCGCCGATTTTGCCCATTTCTGCCAAGTGGATCTCAAGACCATCCACAACTGGGCCGAAAAAGGCGAGGTCCGTCACTTCCGAACACCCGGCCGGCACCTGCGGTTTCGGAGGGTCGACATTCTCGAGTTCCTGCACCGGTTCGGTTATCCCGTGCCGGAGGCGCTCCGTTCGGGCAAGCCGAAGGTCGTGCTCATCGATGCTGAGCCGAGCGAGCTCGCCGCGCTGCGAAAACTGCTCGGTAAGCGGTTCGATGTGACGACCTTCGCCGAGCCGTTCGAGGCCGTCGTCTCGCTGGCCTCTCTTCTGCCAGACGTGCTCGTGATGGACCTCGAGCAGAAGGGCCTCGACATGGTGCACTTTCTGAAGCGGCTCTCCGCCATCGAGGCAACTTCACGAGTGCGCACGGTGATCTACAGCCGTCACGCCCACCTCGAGCGCGCGCTGCTCGAGGCAGGAGCCAAAGATTTCGTCGCCAAGGGTGAGCACGATCTGCTCCGTCACGCGCTCGAACGCCTCACCGGGCTCGGCGAAGCTCCGTCGCGCTGAATGACTCTCTTCGGGGCGGCACGCCCGCCCCGTGCCCGGAGTGGGCGGAGTCCAGCTCGCTGGACGGAGTCCACTGAGACCTACGGAGCTAAGCGTCGTTTTCGGGCCCCACCCGCGCCGCTCGCTTACTGGTTTAGCGACCTTCGCGGTAGGCGCGGACGGCGTTGACGATGCCGTCGGCGAGCTTTTGCCGGTATTCGGCGGTCGACAAGCGCTTCTCCTCGAGCGGGTTGGAGATGAACGACGTCTCGAAAAGGACGCTCGGCATCTCCGCTCCGAGCAGCACCAAGAAGCCCGCCGTCCGCACACCCTGATCGCTGGCGTCGCGATAGGCGCTCGCCAAAGACGCCATGGCAGAGCGCTGCAGGAGCTCGGCGAAATGCGAAGAGCGTGGCGCCAACTCGGCCACGCGAAGTCCCGAGGCGATCGACCCCACGTGCGTCGCCGCAGCCAAGGAGGTCGCGTTTTCGCGGGCTGCGATGCGCGAGGCCACCTCGTCGCGCGACGGATCGAGCACGAACGACATGACGCCCCTCACTGCACCCGTCTCCGACGCGTTGCAATGAATGGAGACGAAGAGGTCGGCGTGAAACGCGTTGGCTCGCGCCGCACGTTCGTCGAGCGCCACCAGGCGGTCGTCGTCGCGCGTAAGGAGCGTGAGGACGCCGAGCTCCCGCGACAGCACCGGCGCGGCCAGGTGCGCGATGGCCAAGGTCACGTCTTTTTCGCGCAGACCGGTGGGACCGATGGCCCCCGGATCGGGCCCGCCGTGCCCTGCGTCGAGCGCGACGCGCGTCACCGCGCGCGGCGATCCCTGCACGAAAACGGCGTGGTCGGGGGGGTGCGTAGCCACGTCGATGACGACGCGAAAAGGCTCCGGAAGAAAGAAGATGCGCCGGTAGGCTTTGCTCGCAAGATCGAGGACGATTCGTGTCGACCGCTCGCCCTCGTCGCCGCGCCCCGACTGCCGGATTCGCTCCACCAGGCCGCCAACGGCGATTTCGCCGCGGCGCGAAGGCTCCGTGTGTTCGAGGTCGACGAAGAGACGCGGTCCGGCGAGCTCACCTACGCGATAGCTGGTCGGACCACTCGTTGTGATGACGACGCGCGCGCGGTCCTTCGAGCCGTAAGGCTCGATGGCAGCGACCTTGACGCGTGCGCCGGCCGCGGCGTTCGGGGCGAGCACTACGCCGCCCTCGTCGGCGGAGACGACGCGAGCAGACGGGCCCCCCGCCGACGCGGGCCTAGAGGTACGCGGCGTCAGGCTCGCCGCTTTCGTCATTGCCTCGCGTTCGAGCTCGGCCACGACCTCGGGGGGAGGGCGGAACGCTTCGACCGTCGCGAGCACGGGCGAAAAAAGTGCCTCACACGAAACGCCGTCGAAGATCTTGGCGGCCACGAAAATCTCGCGATAGAGGAGCGCCGGATCGCGCGCGAGCTCAGCCGCCAGGCGCGCCCGAGCGAGCGTCGCTGCGCAGGCAGCCTCTTTCGCGCCGAGGGCCATCGCGCTCTTGGATTCGCTCTGATAGAGCTCGACGGCCTCGCGGACATCCGACTCTACGTGTCCGACGCGCCACAACCGTTCCCTGAGCTCTGCCGCCAAATGCGCGAGCCGAAGCGCGTGTTCGTTCGAGCCCTCACGAACGGCAGCGAGCGCCAACTGATCGGACACCGCCACCACCTCCGCACGCGTGGGAAGCTTGTCCGCGCTCAAAAGCATGCGCTTGGCGCGTGCTTCGAGTTCCCCCGAAGCGCTATCCAAAAGGGGCCGCGAGGCGTCGGCTCGGTGGGCCTTACCTGCCGATTGGCTCGTTTTCTCGACCAAGGGAGCGTCGGCGTTACAGGCAAGGGCGGCCGCGGCGACGACGACCGAGGCGGCACAAATGCGACGTAGTAGTCCTAAACGAGGGCCTAGGTTACGATGGCCGGGTCCCGGTCCCCAGCGAGCGAGGTTCGACGTGTCCGAGAGCCAAAAGCCCATCTACCAAGATCGCTTCACAGGCGAACACTTCCCCGACGCTCGCTCGATGGTAAACCGATACCTGGCCAAGTTCACCGAGCTCTCGAAACTGCCTTCGATCGAGCTCGACCTCGCGGGCCACGCCGATCTCCAGCGCGGCTCGGTGGCCATCGGGATTAACGTGCTCGAAGCGCAAGGAGTGCTCATGATCTTCGCTCCGGTAATGGATGTTCCCATCACTGGGCGCGAGTCATTCTATCGGACGCTGCTCGATATGTCCTTCGTCGCGACGCAAGACGCGGCCTTCGCCATCGACGGCCCGCGCGACAAGGTGGTGTTGCGCGCCCTGCGCCGCCTCTCCGCTCTCGACTATGAAGAGTTCGAAGATCTGCTCGTGACCGTGGGGCAGGTCGCCGATCACTTCGATGATCGGCTCATTTCCGAGTTCGGAACCTGAAATGACTTCGCCCCGTCCCTTTGCCGAACGGTGGCTCGCGTGATAGTCGTAGTGTCTGGCAGGTGCGTTTGAGCGACCATCGAGCTGCCGATAGAGGCGACCTCTCGCCAGAAGACGCCGAACGACTCGCCGAGCGGCTCAGGCCTTCTTGGGAGGTGGACGACGAAGCGGCCGCCCCTGTCCCTGGTGTGGTCATACCGGCGCAACTGGTCCCCACGCAGCCTGCTCCAGCGTCGGCTTCGGAACCTGCACCGCCCGTTTCTGCCCCCACGGCGCCTACGGTACCGAGCGAGGCAGCGCGATCGGCCAAGGCGAAGCACTCTCGCACGATGCTCGGCATCGCTCCGCCCACGGCGGCGAACGCTCCGCCTGCCGCACCTTCTGCACCCACGGCTCCGCCAGCGCCAGTGGCTCCCGCGCCGCAGCCGCTTCAGGCCATGGAATCATCGCCCAACGCGTTTGCGATGGCGGTGCCGCCCACGCCGCTGAGCCCGCCTGTCGCGGTCAAAGGTGACCTCCCATCGGTAGTCCTCGCCGACGCCAAACCCGCGGCCGAGCACCTCCCGATCCACGCTTCGCCGACCGTCATCATGCCGCACCCGTCCGATGACGACGACATCGACGAGCTCAAGATGAAGCGCGCGAGCAAGGTGCCCGTCGCCATCGTGCTCGGCGTGCTCTTGGCCGGCGGCATCGGAGCGGCCGTGCTCCTCGGTAGCTTTTCCAAAGATACCTCTCCCGTCACGCCGGCCGCGATCGCTACAGCCGCCCAAGCTCCCCCCGCGACCACGCCGGCAGCGACTCCCGCGCCGTCGCCTCCTCCGGTGGCGGTTCCTGCCGTCGAGCTTCCCGCTCCGAACGAGGCCCCACCGGTCAACAAGGCAGCTCCCGCTGAAGACACGCCACCACCGAAGCCGAAAGTCGCACCGCGCGAAGAGCCCATCGTTCCTCGCACGCCGGTGGCGGCGGCGCTTCCACCGCCGCGTCCGGCACCCGCTTCCAAACCGGCCGCGCCCGCTCCCAAACCTGCTGCTCCCGGCAAACCGAGCGGTGGTATCGTGCGGGAAGTGCCTTTTTGAGTCGATTGCCCGGAGATCGCGCCCGAACCGCTCTTCGTTCGATCAGCCCGTGCGGGACGGCGGGCACTCTGCTTTTCTGGCGTTACGGGGGCCCTCGCACCAACTGAGGAATCGATGAGAACACGCGTATGTCTCGCCGCCCTGATCCTAGCCGCATCGAGCTCCGTCTTCGCCGCTCCTACCGCGAGCGCGCAGGAGAAAGACGCCGTCGTCGAGACGGCGCGGCGTAGGTTTCAAGAGGGCGTGAAGTTCTTCGATGCGAAGAAATACGAAGAAGCGCGCGCAGCGTTCCTCCAGGCCTATGCCCTCAAGCACCACCCCGCGGTGCTCCTCAACCTGGCGCAGAGCGAAATACGCAGTGGACACCCCTTCGAAGCAGCTCGCCATTTTTCGGCGTATTTGCGCGAAAGCGCGACGGCACCGGGCGCCGAGCGCACGGAGGCCGAAAAAGGGCTCGCCGCCGCGCGCACCAAGCTCGGAAAGATCCTCGTTGCGGTGGGCGCAGGAG
>DATEMX010000299.1:0-10092 GCA_035275365.1 Polyangiaceae bacterium
CGCGGAAGCGGCCCGCCGCGCGGCGACCTCGGGTGGCGGCGTTCGGTCCTCGCCGGCCCCGCTTCGTACGAGAAGATAGCCGACGAGCGAGCTCGCGACCCGATCGAAGGCGCCGAGATCGTCGGATGCAGCTTCGAGCAACCCGCCGCCGGCGCGAACGCCGGCGACGTCGAGATCGACGACGAGCACGCAGTCGCGTCGTTCGCCAACCACCACGATGTCGTCGGGCCATCCGAGCCCTTTCTCCAGAACGAGCCACGCGGTCACGTCGCGGAGCTCACCTTTGCCGAAGATCCGCACGCCGTCGTCGAGAAGGATCCCGTCGCAAGCGTCGTAGAACGCGCGGACATCGAGCGGCTCGAAGTGCGCGATGGGCCAATCGACCTCCCGCCGCGGCTTTCTTTCGGCGACGCGCGGGGAAGCCATGAGGCGGGCGACGCTGTCCAGATGGCTTCTCGTGTCGTCCATGCACTATGTTCTACCCCAGCACGACGAACATGACGACCGACCAGACGGAGGGTTTTGTGCTGACGATAGATCCCCCGAGCGCGGCGCCGTCGGCCGGCGAGCCACGCATCTTGGGCATGACCGTCGCGCTGCGGCTGGCCCTCACGGCCCAGGCCGCCGGGGCGCGGGCCATCGCCGTCGCGGAATCGCCCGATATGGCCAACCTCAAGCGATCGCTCGCCGACGCGCGGCTCGCCATCCGCGTCATCGACGAGCTCGATCGACCGAGCCTCTTGGAGTTCCGAGCGAAGAGGCCCACCATCCGGGCTCCCGCCAACGTCGTCGTGCACCGCTCCACCTTCGCCGTGCTCCGCGAACACGCGCTCCGCAAAGAGATCGCCGTGCTGCCGAGCGCCGCCGACCCCGAGATCGCCCGCGCCATGACGCGAGCGCACGGTCCCTACGGTTTTTTGCCGATCATCGTGGAAGGCGCGGCGACGGCCCGCGCCGCTCGGCGCGCTCTTCTCCGCTCCTTGCGCAAGCCGCAAGACGGCTGGACGTCGACCCACCTGAACCGTCATATCTCGCTCTTTTTGACGCGCTGGCTCGTGTCCACTCCCCTCCAGCCGAATCAAGTGTCGGTGGGGATCCTCGGCGTCGGGCTCTTCGGCGCGTGGCTGGCTAGCCGGGGAACGTACGAAGCGCTGCTCGGTGGCGCCTTCCTCTTTCAAGCGCAGAGCGTGCTCGACGGCTGCGACGGCGAGATGTCGCGCCTCACCTTTCGCGGCTCGCGCACCGGCGAGTGGCTCGACACCGTCGGCGACGACCTCACCAACTACGGCTTCTTCGCCGGTGCGTCGTGGGGCCTCTTTTCGGCGACGGGTCACGTCCTCTACCTCGCGCTGGGGGCGCTCACCGTCGCCTGCGGTCTCGTCGGTAGCGGCCTCGAATACCGGTATCTCATCCGCATCGGATCCGGCGATCTCCTCAAATATCCACTCGGCATCGGCAAGAGCGACGAGGGCCCCAAAGCCTCGGCGATCGGGCGAGCCTTGGACGCCGTCTCGCCCCTCTTCAAACGGGACACCTTCGTCTTTCTCACCCTGGTGGGGGCCGCGCTCGGCTGGCTGGGCCCCTTTCTCGTCATTTTTGCGGCCGGCGCCGTAGGGGTCGTTGTCGCCGTGATCAAAGCCGAATTACGCATGCTCCGAGAGCGTCAAACGGCGCCTCCAACTGCCGCGGGTTGACCGCGTAATGCCGCGCGACTAGCGTACGCCCTCCGTTTTCCCCTGGAGGATCAGCGCCAATGAGCGGCCATTCGAAGTGGGCCACAATCAAGCACAAGAAGGGTGCCCTCGACGCCAAGCGAGGCAAGCTCTTCACGAAGCTCATTAAAGAGCTCACCGTCGCGGCGCGCATGGGGGGCGGCGATCCTTCTGGCAACCCTCGCCTCCGCAAGGCCATCTCCGACGCGAAGAACCAATCGATGCCCAACGACACCATCTCCCGCGCGGTCAAGCGCGGAACGGGTGAGATCGAAGGCGCGGCCTACGAAGAGGTCCTTTACGAAGGTACCGGGCCGTCGGGCACGCTCTACCTCGTCGAGGGGATGACCGACAACCGCAACCGCACGGTCGCCGAGATTCGCAAGATCTTCGAGAAGCACAACGGCGTGCTCGGCGGCGCAGGCACCGCTGGCTGGGCCTTCGATCGCAAAGGCACGATCCAACTCGCCAAGGCTGCCGCCACGGAAGATCAGCTCATGGAAATCGCCGTCGGCGCAGGCGCGGAAGACTACAGCGACGCCGGCGAAGAATGGGCGCTCACCACACCTCCCGAAGCGCTCGACGTCGTCGTGAAGGGTCTCGAAGCCGCCAGCATCACCGTCAAAGGCAGCAGCCTCGCCTACCTTCCCAAGAACAAGAAACCGATGACGGGCCGCGACGCCGAGGTGTGTCTGAACCTCGCCGAGGCCCTCGACGATCACGACGACGTGCAGAACGTCTATTCGGACTTCGACATCTCCGACGAAGAGATCGCGAAGATCGCCGGCGAATAGATAGGTAGAGGCGAGGCGCCTACCCTAGCCTCCAGAGCGGGAATTGAATGGCGACGCACCACGTGAAGAGCGCGTGGGAGATGATCGCCACCGGTAGACGGCCGGTGCGGGCGACGACGAGTCCCCACACGAGGCCGCAGCCGAGCGAGGCGATCACGATGAGCGGGTTGGGGCCTGCGAAAGGGTCGCTGAGCAAAAACATCGTGGGAACGTGCGCGGCCGCGTAGAGAACGGCGGTGAGAGGCCACGCACGGCGGGTGCCCAGGCGATCTTCCAGCGTTTGAAACACGAAGCCGCGCCACGCTATTTCTTCGAGCGCCGCGACGAGCGCCACGGCCAAGCTCAAGACGATCACGCGACGCTGCAGCGTGTCGGGATCACCGACCTGCAGATAGATGCGCATGATCCACCCCTCCCGAACGGAGCCGTGCGCGGCCAAAAACCGGCAAAAGGCCACGGCACCGAGAAAGAGCATCACGGTCACGAGCGCTCCAAAGGTCAGATCGCCGCCGCGTGGACGCAGCTTGTCGGCGAGGGTACCGTCGCGACGCATCTTCAGGACGGCGAGCACCGACAAGATCGCGTAAGGCACGGCCGGCGCCGCGAACACCATCGCCGTCCCCGAGACACCGGGACGCATCGCGACGGCCGTGGCGAGGGCCGCGAGCACGGCGGCCACGAGGGCGGCTAACACGAGAGCACGCCTCGCCCGACGCACAGGGAACGCACGCGATCGAGAATCGCGTCGGCGAGCTCGAGCTTGCTCATGAGCGCGAGAGGTTCGGTGCCTTCGGCGGTCACCAAGGTGGCGCGGTTGGTGTCTTTGCCGAAGCCGTCGTCGGCGTGATTGGCGACGACCATGTCGACGCGCTTGGCGGCGAGCTTCGATCGAGCGTAGTCGACGAGAGCGCCGGCCTCGGCCGTCTCGACCGCGAAGCCCACGAGCACTGGAGCACCCCCTACCCGGGCCGCGCCGATGCCGCCCAAGATGTCAGGGTTTTGCTCGAGCTCGAGCACGAGAGGGCCCGCACCTTTCTTGATCTTCGTCTGGCTCGCCTCGCGCGGCGCGTAGTCGGCGACCGCCGCTGACATCACGAGGGCATCGGCCGCAGCGAAGTTCGGCCCGAGCGCGACCTCGAGCGCGTGCTTCATTTCACGAGCGCCGCGCACGTCGACGCGGACCGCGCCGCGTGGCGTCTCGAGCGCGACGGGACCGGCGATGAGCGTCACTCGTGCGCCCCGCAGCGCCGCGCGCTCGGCGACGGCGAAGCCCATGCGCCCCGTCGATCGATTGCCGAGGAACCGCACGGGATCGATGTCCTCCACCGTGGGCCCCGCGGTCACCACGATGCGGACCCCGTCGAGATCGCCGAGGCCGAGCGCGGCGAGCGCGGCGTCGGCGATGGCATCAGGCTCGGCGAGACGGCCCATGCCGATTTCACCCGACGCGAGCGCCCCCAGCACGGGCCCCACGAAGGCCACGCGACCGTCGGCAGAGAGCGTCGCCACGTTGCGCACCGTCGCCGGGTGGCTCCACATGCGGCTGTGCATGGCGGGCGCCACCAAAACCGGGCACTCGGCCGTGAGCGCGAGCGCGCTCGCGACGTCGTCGGCCCGACCGCTGGCAAGGCGCGCCAAGAAGTCGGCCGTAGCCGGGACGACGAGCACGAGATCGACGCTCCGCGCGATGTCCACGTGGAGCTCGCCTGCATAGCTGGCATCGAACATGGTCTCCACGACGGGCGCGCCGCAGATCCCCGAGAGCGTGAGCGGCCCGATGAAGTGTCGGGCCGACGAGGTCATGAGCGGGACGACGGACAAGCCGTCGGCCACGAGCCGACGGGCCACGAGCGCGGCCTTGTAGGCAGCGATGCTGCCGCAAACGACGAGCGCGATCTTTCGGCCGGCGCGGGACGTTGCCACTCGAGAGAGCTCCAAGCCAGCGATGCTCTTCATGCCCGGTCATCTAGCGCAGGTGCCGGGCCTTAGCTCGGCCACCGTCGCGCTGGCGATTCTTGTTGGGTTTGCGCTCGGCGACGGGGCCTTCGCGTTCGACCGACCCTTTGCGCGCGTCGGCCTTCGCCTCGGCGTCGCTCGCGGGCTTGGCGTCGCCCTGCGGACAATCACCCGTGCACGAAGGTTCGCTCGACCCACCTCGCCGATTCGGCGTGTAATGCGAAAAGCCGGCGCGTTCGGTCCAGCCGTATTCGCCCGTCTTGCCGGCCTCGCGCACCTCGACCATGCCACCCGCGCCAGGCCGCCGCGCTCCGGGATCGAACGTGCCCCCCGGCGAGCTCTTCACGTCGGGCCCTTGCAAGAGAACGAGGTACTCGTCCGCCACGTATTCGGGGTGGGCGTCGTCTTGCACACCATCGGCGTCGCCGGACTCCGCCGTGCCTACGCGGATGATCTGATTGGTGGGGGGATAGCTGTCGTTCCAGCGCTCGCGAACGGCAAAGGCGCCGTCGCGCACGACGCGGTAGCGGTGGGTCCGAAAGCCCGGAATCCCGCGCTGCGAGAGGACCCTCGTTCCCCTGGGGAGCTTCGGGTCTTGCCGTTCGAGCTCCACGAAGGGCAAAACCTCGTCGATCTTGCGCACGAACGTGACCGTTCGCTTGCGCTTGGGCCCGAGGATCTCGGCGCGCACGACGCCGTCTCTAACCGTCTCGTGGAGCACGACGGGGTAGTCGAACGAGTTGCGCAAGCGCAAGGTGATCGTGGGATAGACCACCGTCGCGTCGAGTCCCATCTTGATGTAGAAGCTCGGCCTCGTGTGCGGGTGGCGCTCTACGATGTCGAGGCCCGCAAAGAACGCCGCGCCGTGCAGCGTGCCCGCGATCTGGCAGGTGCCGCCGCCGATGCCGTCGACCAGCTCGCCTTGCGCGATCACCGGCGCGACGCGATAGCCGTTGGCTTCGTCGCGCGGCCCGACCACGTCGTTGAAATCGAATGTCTCGCCGGGCAATACCACGTGACCGTCGAGCTTGGACGCGGCGAGCCGCAAGTTGAACGTGCGCGCCTCGTGCTTCTTGTCGGTGGCATACCTCGTCTCGAACCAACCGAGCACCTCGCCGAAGCTCACCCCCCCCATCTGCGACATGGCGAGCCGCGGCAGCTGGCTGTCGTAGGCCGCAGAAACCTCGGCCGTGCCGTCGACCACGGCGGCGTCGAGACGCGCGAGCGTGCCGAAAACGTCGAAGAAGAGGCCGGGTTGCTCGGGCAATAGCTTCTTGGTTTCGAGATCGAAGCGCGCGTCGAGTGGAGCGCGGTCGACCTCGTCCTTCAGCTTGAGGAGGGCGGCGAGGCTTTGATCGCGCCTGAGCGTGACCGGAACGGGAAGAGCCAACGAGCCGCCCGGCGCGAGCGAACGCCGCATCGCGCTGTCTTTGTCACGCGCTTCGGCCAAGAGCGCCCCGAGCCGAACGCGATCGATTTCGGCACCGAGCGACGCGCGCGACAGCGATCGCCGCTCGGCCTTTTCGACCCCCGGCATCACCAAGGCGACCGGAGCTTGCGCGTAGCGCCGCACCGCATCGAGGGCCTGAGCATCACCTTCGGGTCCCAGCGAAATGTCGCGGCCCGCGAGGGTGACCCGCGGCGTTCCGCCCTTAGGAGCCGCCTCCTTTGCGTAGAGCGGCGGGACGGCGAGTCCGAGCGCGCCACAGGCCAGAATGCTGCTGGCGAGAAGCGCAAACGGGCGCCACGATGGTCCGCGAGAAGGTCGAGGAGACACGATCCGACCTCATCTTGGAAAATCCTCGCCCTTTGGGGCAAACATTTGGCGAAGATTGTCCGCCCCCAAAACCGACGATGCTCCCGCAAACCCTCCTCGACAAGCTCGAAACCCTCCCCGCGCAGCCCGGCTGTTACCTCTTCAAAGACAAGAAGGGCGAGGTCGTCTACGTCGGCAAGGCCAAGAGCCTGCGGTCGCGCGTTCGCAGCTATTTCCAGGAGTCGTCGGGCGACGAACGCTACTTCATCCCGCTCCTGCAGCGCACGGTGGGCGATCTCGAGACCCTCGTCACGGGCACCGAGAAAGAGGCCGCCATCCTGGAGGACAGCCTCATCAAGGAGCACCGGCCCCGCTACAACGTCAAGCTCCGCGATGACAAGAGCTATCTTTGTCTGCGCATCGATACGAACCACGCTTGGCCGCGCGTCGATCCCGTGCGGCGGCCGTCACCCGACGGCGCGCGCTACTTCGGCCCCTATCACTCGGCCACGGCCGCGAGGCGCACGCTCCACCTCGTCAACAAGCACTTTCAGCTTCGCACCTGCTCCGACCAAGAGCTCGCCTCGCGCAAGAGGCCGTGCCTTCAGTACCAAATTCGTCGGTGCCTTGCGCCGTGCGTCTACGACGTCGACAAGCAATGGTACGGCGATCAGGTGCGCGCGGTGGGCCTGTTTCTCGACGGGCGGCACGACGAGCTCTCCAGCGAGCTCACCACGCGCATGAAAGACGCTTCGAGAAACCTCGAGTTCGAGCTGGCGGCGACTTACCGCGATCAGCTGCGCGCCGTCGAAGCCGTTCGGCAGGCGCAGCGCGTCGTCGCGGTGAAAGACGTCGATCAAGACGTCGTCGGGCTCTACCGCGAGGAGGACCTCGTCCAAATCGCCGTGCTCTTCATCCGCAGCGGCCGCGTCACGGACACGGCGTGCTTTCCCATCCGCGGCATCGAGCTCCCCGACGACGAAGTGGTCGGCGCGTTCGTTTCGCAGTTCTACGGCGAGGGAGGCAACGCGGCGGCGATTCCGAGCGAGGTCATCGTCCCCCTCGCCTTCGATGGCGACGAGGGCGTCGCCGAGTGGCTCTCCGAGCGCCGCGGCAAGCGCTGCGAGATCTTGGTGCCCCAACGCGGGGCGCGCGTCGACCTCTTGCAACTCGCCCGCGAAAACGCCGAACACGCCTTTCGCGAGTTGCGCCGAGCCACCGACGACATCGAAGATCGATTGGCGCAGCTGCAGAAACGATTGCGCCTGCCCGTGCTCCCCCGACGTATCGAGTGCTGCGACATCTCCCACCTCGGCGGGACGAATACAGTGGGCGCCATCGTCGCCCTGCAAAATGGTCTTCCCGACAAGAAACGGTACCGTAGCTTCAACGTGAAGACGGTGGCCGACGGCGACGACTACGGCGCCATGTACGAGGTGCTCGCTCGCCGCTTTCGGCGGGGCAAGGCCGCCAAGGAGGCGGCTTTGAGCGATCGCACCGAAACCGAGGCCGAGGGCGCGCGCGACAGGATCGATTGGGACCTGCCCGATCTCTTCGTCGTCGACGGGGGCCGCGGCCAACTCAACGTGGCGCTCGCGGCGGCGAGAGACCTCGGGCTCCACGAGCTACCGATTGTCGGCCTCGCCAAAGAAAAGACCATCCCCGGATTTCCCGATCGCGTTGAAGGCGAAGAAGAAGAGCCCGAAGGCGCACGAAGCCTCGATGGGGCGGCGAGCGCGAGCGCCCTCGAAGCGCCTCCCGTCGTCGCCCAACGCCCGAAGCGAGGCAGAGTGGCCGAGCGCCGGAAGAAGCCGGATGATCTGATCGACCGCGTCTACCTCCCCGGCCAGAAGAATGGGATCCCGCTCCTGCCCAACAGCGCACCCCTCTTCTTCCTCGCACGAGCGCGCGACGAAGCGCACCGATTCTCGAACCGGGCGCGTGAACGACTCGGCAAGGCACGGAAATTCCGCTCCGAACTCGATGATATCCCCGGCATCGGGCCCGTTACGAGGCGCTCGCTCCTCCGCACCCTCGGGAGCCTCGAAGGCGTGAAGCGGGCAACCGATCAAACGCTCATCGAGGTTCCGGGCGTCAACCAGAAGGTCTTGCGGGCGCTCCGCACGTATTATCCCGCGCCGGTGCAACCGCCAACCGAGGAAGCCGACCTGCCAACTCCGTTGACACCCGCCTTGCCAAAAATCTAGCGCTTCCGCCGCCTTGAGGGAGGCACGCAGGTTGCTTGGGGGAGCCATACCCGTGGGCTGATTCCAGTCTCGTTGCGTTGACATTCCTCCGGCCCGCCACGTAATGTTTCGCGCAGCTCAGGCCTCAAACCGTGCGCCCTTGCCCTTCGAACCGCCGATCGACGCACCGACGATAGGAGTCACCAAGATGATTCGCCCCACCAAAGCCGGCCGAATTCTACGCAGCGCCCTCGCGAGCGCGCTGGCCCTCACCGCCACGTCCGTGTTGGGCGGTGGTTGTCTCGATCGTCCCGTGGCTCCCTCGGCGCCCAAGGTCAGCGCTCGCGTCGTCGAACGCGCGAAACAGAACAAGATCACGAAGATCGATCTCTTGTTCATGATCGACAACTCGTCGTCGATGGCCGACAAGCAGGCCCTGCTCGCCAAGGCCGTCCCCGACCTCGTCAACCGGCTCATCAACCCGGTGTGCGTCGATCCGAAGACCTTCGTGAAGGTGGGTGATCCGCGACCCGACGGCTCGTGCGCGCGGGGCGAGCGCGACTTCGAGCCCGTCAGAGACATCCACATCGGCATCATCAGCTCGTCGCTCGGCGGGCACGGCGCCGACATCATCGGCAGCCCGAAGGTCTGCGACGACGAGACCGACCGCCAGCGCATGCGGTCCGATCCCCACAACAACGACAGGGGGCACCTCATCGCTCGCGGCACGAACGGCGCAGCCGTGACGACCTTTCAAGGCAAAGGCTTCTTGAACTGGAACCCCGCCCCCGGCAGCGGCGGCGCGGCCACCGCCGCCGATATCGTCACCCCCTTCGCAACGATGGTCAGCGGCGTCGGCCAGCACGGGTGCGGCTACGAAGCGTCACTCGAATCGATCTACCGTTTCCTCGTCGACCCCAACCCGCCCGAGAAGATCGACGTCGTGCCCGATCCGAACAGCCTCGGCTTGGCTTCGCTCGTCGGCACCGATACAGCGCTCCTCAAACAGCGCGCCGACTTCCTCCGGCCCGATTCGCTCGTCGCCATCATCGCCGTGACCGACGAGAACGATTGCTCGATCATCGACAACGGGCAAAACTTCTACGCAATCCTCCCGCCCGCCAACAACCAGAGCGTCCTGGGGCACGGCACCTCGGCTTGCAAGGACAACCCCAACGACCCCTGTTGTTACAACTGCGGGCAGCCGACCCCCGCAGGATGCCCCGACAAGACGAAAGATCCGGAGTGCACGGCCGGTCGCTTCACCAAGGCCGAAGATCCGGAAAACCTCCGCTGTTACAACCAGAAGCAGCGCTACGGCATCGATTTTCTCTACCCCGTGCAGCGCTACATCGACGGCTTCTCGCTCGCCGAGTTGCCCACGGCCACGGGAACGATCAAAAACCCGCTCTTTTCCGACTTGCAATGCGTCGACGGCAAAGGCTGCGCGGTCGCGCGTGACAAGAGCCTCGTCTTCGTGGCCGGCATCGTCGGCGTGCCCTGGCAAGACATCGCCGTCGATCCGAAGGATCTCGGCAAGGGTTACAAAACCGCCAAGCAAATCACCGACGACAACACTTGGGAGAAGATCCTCGGACGACCCAACACCGGCACCAACGCCAAGCCCGTTCCGCCGACCGACAAGCACATGATTGAATCGGTCGATCCGCGCGCGGGATTGATGGGGC
>DATEMX010000300.1:0-23586 GCA_035275365.1 Polyangiaceae bacterium
GGAGACTACGTCTCGGTGAACGTGAACTGCCTCGAGGGTGTCGAGCTGGTCGACGTCAAGGTTGTCTATTGGGACGGCCGCCACGACAATTGGGGCGCCGGTCCGCGCAACACGCCCTGGCCGATCGCGCCCCTCGCCTCCGAATGGGGCGTGCTGCAGGCCATTTATTTGGGTTTCAGAGCTTGCACAGGCTGCACGAGCGGCCGGTTCGGGCGAAGCGAAGTTCGTGACCGAGGTCCGTCAGCACCCGCCTGATGTCGGCGTCGCCGATGGCCGTCTCGGGGTACGGCTGCGTCTCCAGAAGCCGCTTCAAATGGTGCCCGAGGATCTCGGACTGCTCCCCGTAAGATCCCAGCGTCGATCGAGTGAACGCGTTCTCGATGGCGTTTCTTACTTCGGTGAGCGGCACGGAAAAATAGGGCGAGAGCCGTTCGCTGTTCGGGCGATCGTAGAAGGAGTCGTAGGTCGGCAGTCCGATGCCGAGGTGCAGGCGCTCGACGTTGGCTTGTGGCGTGGTCAGCCTTTCGAGCAGATCGACTCCGACGTCGCTGGCCGCCGAATACGACGGAATGGCGATGAACCAATCGCCGCCCACGGAAGGCCCGGGGAGGAGCGTCACTTCGATGTCGCGTCGTTGCTCGGCGGTAAGCCCCGAAAGCATTTGGCTCAGGGTGCTGAACCAGTGGCGCCAGATGACCGCCTTCGCCGAGACCCGCCACGGCCCTGAATGTTCTTCGGGTTGGTGACGCAGCCTCTCGATGTCGAAGGTACCTTCGTTGCCGTGGCCCACGATGGGAATGGGTCGCAGCGCCGACGGGCTCGACTCGCGCCGCCTCCGTTCGAGATCGAGCTGATGAGCACGCCGACAGAGAGACCAATAGGTTCGGCAGGCGTTTACCACCTGATCGTCGTCAGGCCTCAGCCAACGTTCGAGGCGGCAGCAGGCTCCTTCGCCAGACGGAGGCAGGTCCGGCGCCGCGACGAACGAAGAGAGGACCTCGAAGAAGAGGCAATTGTAGTTTTCGACCGTTACGTGCGAAAATTCGAAAAATAGCTCCGAATCGTCCTCGGGTCCCTCGCCGACGACGATCTTGCCGCCTTTTCGCCGCTCCCACTCGAGGCAGCACCTGGCCAAGTCGCGCCACCACGAGGCGGCGTCGAGAGGGCGGCGGGTCAGTCTCCCCGCGAGGTCGACGGGCAGAGACGCCTTTCGGTAGGCGAGGAAGCCGATGTCGGCGTAGAGAGGAATCGCGCGAAAGTGATCGCGCGAAGCGGACGCCGCCTTTGCGAGCCGAGCGATGAACGCGCGTTCCCATGACTGTTTGGAGATGCTCAAAAACGGGGCGTCGTGACGAGCGTCTCCCCTGGGGTCGGGGAGCTGGTATTCGTCGAGCTGAATGAGTTGGAGTTCATCGACTGCCGACGAATGGCCTAGGTTGATGGCCATGCTCACCGACAGGCGGCTCTGGGCTTCGGTGATGGTTTCCGTCGAGACGACCGACTGGATCGTTGCCGCCACCTTGGCGACGTAGCGGGCCTGCGCCTCCGATTCGGCATGGAGGAAGAGGCGAACCGGTATCGTTCGGACTTCGTGGTCGGGGCCGAGCCGTATCATCGAGCCGATTGGGTCGAGCCGCAGGTTGTGCGAGCGTCCAGCGCTCCCGGCCTTGATTCCGCCGACGAGCCGCACTTGATGGGCTTCGGTGCGGTGGTTCATGGATCGAGTCTTCAGTACGCGCAGCGAAACGCCCCTTCGCCCTCGGAAATCGAAATGCCGCAGCGCTACGACGCAGTCGGCGCGGTCGAGGATGGGCCGTTGAACGGGGCCTGCCTCGCGTGTCTCGACGTCGCCGCAGATGATGACGCTCGTCACGCGGCGGCGCTGAAGGAGGTTGACGAGGGTGTCGGCGAACGTCTCGTCGTCGCGCACGGCTGGGCAGCTCAATTCCCAGTGGGCGATGTTGTCGACCAAGACTCGATCGACGGGGCGACCCTCGCGGATGGCGCTCTCGAACGCTGCCTCGATGTACTGCAGGATCACGGCGGGATGGACGTGACCAAACGGCGGGGTACAAAGCCGAACGCGGGCGTCGTCTTGTCGGGACGATCCTTGGTTGCGTGGCGTTACGAGCAGGGCGACGGGGCCTGCGCCGCTCCGATCGGCCGTCGTCCCTCCCCAGTTGTCCGATTGCGCTAGAAAATGCTCGCCGAGCGTCGTCTTGTAGGTCGCGCTGGGCCCCCGGAGCACGACGACGTCGCCGCAAGAAAGGGCGTTCTCGCCGAGCATCTTGTCCAAGTCAGGATGTCCGAACAGCGTGCTCCTCGTTGGCTTCAGCGTTCGTCGTGTTCGCGTCCTCGTGTCGACCGCTGCCGCCGAAGGAAAGACCTGAAGGCCCACCGTCGGTCGGATGGAATAGGGGTGCGCGCCGCGCTGCTCTCGTTGGAATCTCGACTTGCTGATCTCGAGGAACCTGCGCAGATAGCCGTGCAGCGTAACCTCGGTCAGGTGAATCACCGTGTCGACGATGTTTTCTTCGAACCACGCTTGGTTCGGATCGGCGTTTTCTTCGGCTACGAGGATGACGTTGGTGCCGTTGGCTTTGACTAGAGTGATGGCATCGAGAAACCGTTTGCGCTGCATAACGGAGGGCAACTCGCGCCAGTCAGCGCCACCCCCGCCGTCTGGAGCTTCGGTCGAGGATGCGTGGGGAGCACCGAGGCTGCGGTAGATGCTGTTGACGGGATCGACGCAGAGGACTCTGAGCGGGTGCGTGGCAGGTGTAAGCCCGTTGTTCTCGAACACGGCCAAGAATTGCTCGAACGAATCACGAACGCTGCTGAGAATGACGAGCGCGCCAAGCTCCGATGCTTCGTCGGTCGCCCGCTCTTCGATCAACGCTGCTGCCCGCGGGGCCGTGGTTGCGATGGGACTTTCGCGGTCGGTCGGGAAGAGCCCGAACGACGCCAAGGTATAGAGGTAGTCGTCGGCGGGCTGCTCCATCGCCATGACCCACGCCAGACCGCCCTTGGCCACGACGCTCATGGCGAGCTGCGACGTCAAGAGGCTCTTGCCGCTGCCGAAGCGACCCTTGATGAGGATCGCACGCCCCGTCGTCTTTCCCGCCGCGGTTGGTGCCTCCGGGTCGGTCGACTCGGGCCAACTTTCGCCCAGCACGATGCCGTTGCCGCCGAAGAGGACATCGAGCCCCTCGACGCCGGTGGGGATTCCGAAGAGCGCGGTGATCAGGAACTCGGCGTCGACCTCGCCGGTGTCCAGACGCACGATGTTCGATTGACGTCCCGGTCGCACGTAGCCGGCGAACCGACAACACTCTACGAAGAGGCGAATTTGCTTCTCGGCGTCCTCTTGCCAAGGGGTCTGGCTCAATGCCTCTGCGAGAATCGTACGCAAAATGGCGCGCGTCTTTCTTCTCGTGTGCGCCGGATCGGAGCTCGCCGGGCCGGCGCCGTCCCTTTCCTCCGGCCCTTTGGCCCAAAGAAGGCGGGTCGTGTCGAATTGGACCTTGCTCGAGCGCTGCTGGAGGTACCTGTTGAGCGCCAGGCTCAGTTGTCGAAAGACCAACTGGGTACGGCCGTCGCGCGCGCAGCGGTGATGGCGTCGAACGTTTCGCGCGACGTAGTAGCGAAGGACGTGATCTGGCTCCGCCTTGCCGAGCAAATGGCGCACGAACACGACCGGCGACTGGAGCAGAAGGGACTCCACCAGCAGCGCGTCGCCGAGCACCTTGATGCGGGTGCTCGCGCGGAGGAGCGCGAGAAGATCGTCGCCGTGCGCCGGTGCGCGGGGCTCGAGCCGCGCGAGCGTAGCCATGAGCTTCTCGCGGTCGAGCGAAAACATGTTGTCGGTCAAAGGGGTATGCTGGGCCATGCCTTCAGCCGGATAGACCGTGAACCAGATGGCGCGATCGAGCGCGGTGCATAGGTCGACGGCCCTTCCAAAACTGCGGCACCTTTCCACCAGTCTCCTGGCGGCGGCGGCGCGATCGAACGGTTCAGGCGAGTCCATCTTGGAGGCAGGTCTGGCCGGGCATCCTTGCCATCAAGGTTCACCGAGGCATTGTCGTACCCAGCGCGAGCGCGTCGCCGGCGGATTGCTGCTGCCGGAGCGCGCGGCGTTGGCCTTCTTCGGCCGCGTCCGCTGCTCGAGCCTTACGGCGCTCACCAGGCATTCGCCGTTGACGACGCGGACCGTGGTGGGGCTCTGCTCCAGAAACCACTCCCAGAACGTCCGATCGCTCGCCAGCGTGCGACGGTTGATCTCCAAGTCGAGAGGAATGGCGACGTGGTCGCCGCGGTTGATGATCGCTTGGAGCTCGGTCGGCTTGCCCTCGGCCGCCCCGCTGACCCGGGCAATCATCTTGGAGACTTCGACCTCACGGCTCGCCTTGTCCATGCGAGACAGACGAGCTTGGTCGGCGAGCATTTCACGTAACGAGACGACGCTATCTTGCTCGGGCGGACGAGTCGCGGCGGCGTTCGAGTGCGGAGGACCGCTTTCCCCGAGGTCGAGCCGAACGATCCGGCACGCTTCCCGTATCGATGGTTCCCATCGCTCGTCGACCGCGACGAGCAGCTTCTGGACGATGAGCCGCTCGATCCGCTCCTTGCCGTGAGCTCGGACGAGGGTGGGCAGCAGGTAAGCCAACGTTTTCGGAACGATGGGCTGCGACCAATCCTGCTCTGCGAGCCACTCGAAGGCTACTTCTGGGTCGTAGATGCTCTGTGCCTCGAAGATCAGCGGCAAGAGGTGTCGTCCGCGGCGTGCATACTCGCGCTGCCAGTATCCCACCGGTTCCCATCGCTTCAGCGTGACGAGCCCCTGCAGTGCGCGAGCGGCGAGCAGCGTGTCGCGGTCGGTCGTCGGCCAGGTCGCGTGCTCGGTGACGGCCGTTCGCGCGATGAGCTGCTTCAATGCGGACGCTGCGCCGTCGCGCAGCGTCGCCGCCTCGGTGGGCACGAGATCGGCTCGCTCGCTCATCTTCGCGAGGATCTCCGGCACGAGCAACAAGAGGCCGTCGGCCACAGGGGTCGAAAAGTCCTCCGGTTTGAACGCGAGGTTCTGCAGCATCGTGAACGCTGCTTTCATGAGCGCTTCGCGGACGGACTCGGGAATACTCCGGTTTCTCAGCAAATCGAGGAAGACGTCGTGCGGAACGGCGCCGTCTCGGGGGTCGAACGGGATATCGACGTCGTTGCCCGAAAGACGATCGCGAATCCATCGAGAGAAGCCCGCGCTCGACAGCGTTTGCAGCCACTCGAGCGAAAGGTGTCCGTCGCGGTCGATCTTCGACGGAAGGGGCGCAGACGATTCGGATCTCTCGGCGTCGTCCCGCATCGCTGCGTAAGCTACACCACCTTCCAGGCTTGGTCGATTTGAGATCATCGACCCTATGCGAGCAGCCAGGCCTGCTCGACTTGCGACCAACCGATTGGCGTATGCACGATTTCGGGCTTTGGTTGATGCGCCGGGTCGGTCGGCATCGTCATCCCGCAAGGTTCGACCCGCGGAGCCGGTCGAAAGTAGTACGGCCACTCACCTTCCCAGGCGTAGGCGTCGGCGATGGTCGGTTTGAACGCGGGTTGGTCGGCCTGGAGCTGATAGTGGAGCAAGACGGCAGGCCCCCCCGAGCGCGCCAGCCCGAGCTGGGAGCTCACCTGAGCGGCCGTGCGCGGCGAGACGTCGTCGAAGGGCCCGAGGCTCGTATTGGAGCAAAACGTTGCCCACATCGGGGAATAGGGTCGTACTTTCGTGTCCGCCATCTCCCGCGGGAGCGCTTTTTCACCTTCGCTCAGGAGCGTTTCCACGCGTGCTTCCGACGCGCGGGGGGACGCGAGCACCGAGGAAATGCTCGAAATACTCGCGGCTACGGCGCTCAGGCGGATCACATGACCGTAGAGTCGAATCGACGTCGACGAGAAGGCCTTGCCGCGCAACGTCCATCTGGCGAACACGGCGCTCGTCGCCTTCCGCATCTCCGTCTCCGAATGGTCGGCGAGTAGCCCTTGTATCGATACGAATAGCTCGCACCAGAATTCCGGAGGAAGGTGGCCTTCATCCTGGAGATTGAGCCAAACCTGCCGAGCCGTTCCCGATCGCTCGAAACACGAACGACACTTCAATAGCAACTCTCGCCGACAGTCGTCTTTTGTCAATGGCCCTCCCCCAGAGCGACGATGGGTGCTGATCGACCTCCGGCCACAACGACTAGCAGCGTATTTCCAGGAGTGTCAACCGACGACGGGCGCCGCCTCGAGCGGCTTCCTCGACGAGCTCCGCTCGTACCGAGGGGATCGTTCGCCGATTTTCACGACGCAGCTCGAGCGAGACGTGCGGCGACGTCCTGCGCGGGGAGGCCCTCGACGTCGACCACCTTGTTCTTCGACGCTCGGCCGAGCACGATCGTGACGGCGCTCTTGGGCACGGACAAGATGCCGGCCAAGAAGGAGACGAGTTCGTCGTTCGCGGCTCCGTCGGTGGGTGGCGCGGCCAGGGCGATTTCCGCGCTCAAGCCGTCGGCGCGAACGACACGGCTTCGTTTGGCGCGAGGCTTAGCGCGAACGGCGAGTCGAACGGTGTTGGTGCGAGGAGCGCTCACGACGACCTGCGAGCAGGCATGGTCACGTCGACCCCAAAGTCGGCATTCGAAAGCGGATACCAGACGTTCGTGCTTCCGGCGAGCTCGCCCCCCTTCGGAGCCAGACCCCTCGACGTTCGCTCGCCGGCGGCACCTCCGTGCTCATGTATGCCTGCCTCGCCCGCTGGCACGCATCCTGCGTAGAGAATCCGACGAGGGAGGTAAACCCAATGACAGCGAAAACAATCGAGAAGAAAGTAGTGGAGCTCGAGAACCAATATTGGCAAGCGCTCAAGGAGAACGACGTGGCGACCGTCACACGCCTCACCGACGATCCGTGCATCGTCACCGGAGCGCAAGGAGTGGGGCGCCTCGACAGGAAGGCGTTCTTGGCGATGATGAACTCGCCTCAGGCGTACAAGCTGAACGCTTTCAAAGTGAACGACTTCCAGGTGCGCGCGCTCGGTGACGACGTCGCCATCGTCGCTTATCGCGTGCACGAAGAGCTGACGGTCGACGGCAAAGAGGTGCAGTTCGACGCCGCCGATTCGTCGACGTGGATTCGCCGCGATGGCGAGTGGGTGTGCGCTTTGCATACCGAAGCGATCGCCGGCGATCCATTCGGGCGCGATCGTCCACGCGCGTCATAGCGCCACGCGCGACGCTCGGGAACGAGCGGATCGAGGAGCGGAGCCGCGTGGGAGGTGCGGCTCCGTTTCTCGTCTGCGGGCGATAGTTTCGGCGGGGCGTACCGGACCACTCATGGGGCGGGGCCATGAGGGTGAAACATCGCCGAAGCACGGGGCGTAGTATGGCCGCGTCATGGCGAGTCCCCTTTTGGTCGAGTTTGCGGGGTGGACCGAGGCAAGCTCCGCATTGCCGTCGCGACAGTGGCGCGCATTGGCGATGACGACGGTTGCCGGTCCTCCGATCGACGAGATCGCTTGGATTTCGCTCACGGAGCGCCCGGCGATAGCGAGTCCTGGCGCGCGCTGGGCCTTGCGTGGTGTCGTGAGCCACCAGCGGTACGTCGAGCGCACCGAGAGCGACGCTCTGAAAGCCGTTCAGCCCGGCCTCGGCCGCCCCGAGGCGACCATGGCAGCGCTCATTCCGATCAAAAAATCGCCGGCGTGGTGGGATCTCGCGCAAGACGAGCGCCGCATGATCTTCGAGCACCGTTCGCGGCACGTCGCCTCGACCATGCGGTTTTTGCCGGCCATCGCTCGACGGCTCCACCACGCGCGCGATCTCGGCGAGCCCTTCGACTTTCTCACGTGGTTCGAATACGCGCCCGAGCACACCGGGCTCTTCGAGGATTTGCTCGGCATGCTGCGCGCTACCGAGGAATGGTCCTACGTCGAGCGCGAGGTCGACATTCGCCTCTCGCGCGATCCAGCCAAGTAGACCGGTCCGCGGGTCCGCAAGCCTGAAGGTCCCCCAAGGCCCGGGAGACGGCCTTGACAGGCCGCGTCCGCTCCGCCAAGATTCAATCCGCACATCCTGATAAGCAGATACATGGACCTCTCGCACTACGTCGGCACGCTGAACCTGCTCGGTGACGAGAGCCGCATCCGACTTTGCGCCCTGCTGCGCGAGCGCGAGCTCAGCGTCACGGATCTGGTGCGGGTGACGGGGATCTCGCAGTCGAGGGTGTCGACGCATCTGGCGCGGCTTCGCGAGGCGGGGTTCGTGCGCGACCGCCGTGACGGTCAGCACGCCTTCTACGCGCTCGCCGTCGACACGCTCCCCGGCACTGCCAAAGCCGTGCTCGACGAGGCAACGAGCTCGTCGGACCCCACGCTCGAGGGCGATCAGCGTCGCCTCTCGCAGCTCGACGCCGAGCACCGAGGCGCGCTGCCCGAGTCGTTCGCCGGCGAAATGGAGCGGCACTACTCGCCCGGCCGCACGTGGCAGTCGCTCGCGGTCGGCCTCGCCGCCTTGCTTCGCCTCGGCGACGTGCTCGACGTCGGCTCGGGTGACGGCGCAGCCGCCGGCTACATCGCGCCCTACTGCCGTTCGCTCACGTGCGTCGACACCAACCCGCGCATGATCGAAGCGGCCAAGGAGCGGCTCGCGCGCTACCCGCAGGTCAAGATTCAGCTCGCCGACGTGCACGACCTGCCGTTTCGGGCATCGGCGTTCGACTCGGTCCTGGTGTTCCACACCTTGGCGTACGCCGAGCGGCCGGAACGAGCCGTTGTCGAATGCGCGCGCGTGCTCCGGCCGGGCGGGCGCGTCGTGCTCCTCTCGCTCGACGAGCACGAGCAGCGCGAGCTCACCGCGCCGTATGGCGAGCGGCACGCTGGCTTCTCACCGCGCGCCCTTTCGAGTCTCCTCACGCGAGCAGGGCTCTCCGTTTCATTCGCCGACATCGCTTGCCGCGAAGCCAAAAAGCCTCACTTTCGAGTGGTGCTGGCCATCGCCGACAAGCCCAAATCTGGTTCATCCAAGAACGCCAAGGCAGGTTGAGTCAAATGGCCGTCTCCGATCTCCATCCCCTCGCGAAGCTCCTGCAAAACCGCATCGCCATCATCGACGGCGCCATGGGCACGACCATCCGCACGTATGGCATGAAGGAATCCGACATTCGCGGAGAGCGCTTCGCGAGCTCCGGCAAAGATCTGCTCAACAACGGTGACCTCTTCTCGCTGACGCAGCCCAAGATGATCTGCGACATTCACCGCCGGTTTCTCGAGGCGGGCGCCGACATCGTGGAGACGAACACGTTCGGCGCCACGAGCATCACGCAGAGCGAGTTCTTCGTCGACGACCCGCGCGAACACGGCGGCCGCAAGGACGCGGCGTTCTACCAAAAGATCATCGAAGACAGGTTTTTGAACGATCTCGCCTGGGAGATCAACGAGCAGTCGGCCCGGCAGTGCCGCGAGTGGGCCGATCGCGTCGCCAACGCCGACGGCAAGCAGCGGTTCGTTGCCGGCGCCATCGGGCCGCTCACCGTCTCCTTGTCCAACTCGCCCGACGCCGACGACGCGGGATTTCGCGTGATCACGTTCGATCAGGTCAAGGCGGCTTACGTGCAGCAAATTCGCGCGCTCATCGCAGGGGGCTCGGACGTGCTCCTGGTGGAGACCATCTTCGATTCGCTCAATGCCAAGGCCGCGATCGTGGCCATCGAGGAAGTCTTCGAGAAAGACCAAAAGCGCCTGCCCATCATGATCTCGGCGGCCGTCGGGCGCGGCGGCGAGACGATGATCTCGGCGCAGACGGTGGAGGCCCTGTGGAACGCCGTGAAGCACGTGAAGCCGCTTTCGATCGGGCTCAATTGCTCGCTCGGACCGGACCTCATGTATCCATTTCTCTCCGAGCTCTCCGAAAAATCGAGCGCGGCGATATCGTGTTACCCCAACGCAGGGCTACCGAACCCGCTCTCGCCCACCGGCTTCGACCTCGAGCCGGCCGACATGGGTCGCTACCTCGGCGAATTCGCCAAAGGCCGCCTCATCAACGTCGCCGGTGGTTGCTGCGGCAACACGCCCGAGCACATCGCCGCCATCGCCAAGGCGCTCGAAGGAAAGCCTCCGCGTGACATCCCCAAGGGGCGTGAGGCAAATGCGCCCGCGCCCGCCGCGCCTCTGCCTTTGCGGCTCTCGGGTTCGCAGCCCTTCACCCAGCAGAACGGCGTCTACATGATGATCGGTGAGCGCACCAACGTGGCCGGCTCGCCCAAGTTCGCCAAGCTCGTGAAAGAAGGGAAATACGAGGAGGCCGTCAGCGTTGCGCGACAGCAGGTCGAGAACGGCGCCAACGTCATCGACATCTGCATGGACGAGGGCATGATCGACGGCGTCGCCGCGATGACGCGCTTTCTCTTGCTGCTCGGCAGCGAGCCCGAAGTGGCCAAGGTGCCGTTCATGGTCGACTCTTCGAAATGGGAGGTGATCGAAGCGGGGCTCAAGTGCCTGCAAGGCAAGGGGATCGTCAACTCGATCTCGCTCAAAGAAGGGGAAGAAAAGTTTCGGCAAAACGCGCGGCTCGTCTTGCGCTACGGCGCGGCCGTCGTCGTCATGGCCTTCGACGAGCAAGGGCAGGCCGCGACCTACGAGGACAAGATCCGGATCTGCAAGCGCGCCTACGACATTTTGGTCGACGAGGTGGGCTTTCCCCCCGAGGACATCATCTTCGATCCCAACATTCTCACGGTGGCCACCGGGATCGATGAGCACAACAACTACGCGGTCGATTTCATGGAGGCCACGCGCTGGATCAAAGCCAACCTGCCGCACGCGAAGGTGAGCGGCGGCGTCTCCAACATCTCCTTTAGCTTCCGCGGCAATAGCCACGTCCGTGAGGCGATGCACTCGGCCTTCCTCTACCACGCCATCAGGGCGGGGATGGACATGGGCATCGTCAACGCCGGGATGCTCGAGGTCTACGAAGAGATCGTGCCGGAGCTCCGCGAGCTGGTGGAGGACGTGCTGCTCAATCGCCGCCCCGACGCGACCGAGCGGCTCGTCGACTTCGGCGAGCGGCTGAAGGCCGAAAGCTCGGGGGCGGCCGCGGCGGAGAAGAAAGAAGAGGAGTGGCGCAAGAGTTCGGTCGAGGCGCGGCTATCGCACGCGCTCGTCAAGGGCATCGATACCTTCATCGAGGGCGACACCGAAGAGGCGCGCGCCAAGCTGGGGCGACCGCTCGCCGTCATCGAGGGCCCGCTCATGGACGGCATGAGCGTCGTCGGCGATCTGTTCGGTGCCGGGAAGATGTTCTTGCCGCAAGTCGTGAAGTCGGCCCGCGTGATGAAGAAGGCCGTCGCCTACCTCACGCCCTTCATGGAGAAGGAGAAGGCCGAGATGGCCGCGGCGGGGCACGCGGTGAAGACGCAGGGTAAGATCGTGCTCGCGACGGTCAAGGGCGACGTCCACGACATCGGCAAGAACATCGTCGGCGTCGTGCTCGCTTGCAACAACTACGAGGTCATCGACATGGGCGTGATGGTTCCTTGCGAGAAGATCCTGGAGCGCGCCAAGCAAGAGAAGGCCGACGTCATCGGCCTCTCGGGGCTCATCACCCCGTCGCTCGACGAGATGACGCACGTCGCTCGCGAGATGGAGCGGCAGGGCTTCAAGCTACCTCTGCTCATCGGCGGCGCCACCACGAGCCGCGCGCACACCGCCGTGAAGATCGCCCCGAACTACAGCGAACCCGTGGTGCACGTGCTCGACGCGAGCCGCGCGGTTCCCGTCACGACGAGCCTGCTCAGCGACGACGGCAAAGCGGCGTTCGTGGCGCAACACCGCGCAGACTACGAGAGGCTAAGGCAGACCCACGCCGGCCCGAAGCACAAGCTCGTGTCGCTCGAGGCGGCGCGCGCGAATCGGACGCCCATCGCTTGGTCGGCGGGTGACATCGCCAAGCCCGAGTTCACCGGCGTACGCGTGCTCGACGATTTTCCGCTCGCCACGCTGCGCGAGTTCATCGATTGGACGCCCTTCTTCCATACCTGGGAGCTCCGCGGTGTCTATCCGAAGATCCTGGAGCACGAGAAGTACGGCGAGCAAGCCCGCAAGATCTTCGCCGAGGGCAACGAGCTACTCGACAAGATCATCGCCAAGAAGCTCCTCCGGGCGCGCGGCGTCTATGGCCTTTTTCTTGCCAACGCCGTGGGCGACGACGTCGAGCTCTACGCCGACGAAAGCCGCGAGAAGATCGTCGCGAAGTTCCATTTTTTACGCCAGCAGGCTGCCAAGGAGAAGGAGCAGCCCAACCGATCGCTCGTCGACTTCGTGGCTCCCAAGGAGACCGGCCTTCGCGATCACATCGGCGCCTTCGCGGTGACGAGCGGTATTGGTCTCAAAGAGCTCTGCGACGGATTCAGAGCCGACCACGACGACTACAACGCCATCATGGCCGAAGCGCTGGCCGATCGGTTGGCCGAGGCGTTCGCCGAGTGCCTTCATAAGCGGGTGCGCAGCGAGTGGGGCTACGGACAGGCCGAAGACCTGAGCCACCAGGAGCTCATCGAAGAGAAGTATCGCGGCATCCGGCCGGCGGCCGGCTATCCGGCGTGTCCCGATCACACCGAGAAGGGCACGCTCTGGACGTTGCTCGACGTCGAAAAGAACACCGGCATGCTCCTCACGGAGTCGTACGCGATGTGGCCCGGATCGAGCGTCAGCGGGCTCTACTTTGCGCATCCGAAAGCCCGCTACTTCACGCTGGGGAAGATCGAGCGCGACCAGGTCGACGACTACCACGCGCGCAAGGGGCTGACCGTTCGCGAGGTGGAGCGCTGGCTCGGACCCAACCTGAACTACGATCCGCCGAATTGATCTTTGGCGGCCCAGCCTTTATGCGGTGCGGGCGCTGCCGCTATCACACCCTTCGGCGATTCGACACCTGGGCGCCTTTTTCGTATCGTTGAGCGATGTGCATCATCTGCATCGATTTCGATCGCGGCGCGCTCAAGCTGAACGAGGCAAAGAGGGCGCTCGGCGAGATGCGCCAGGGGCTCGACGCCGCGCATCTTCGCGAAGTCGAGAAGAAGCTCGAGGAGGCCATAGAAGAGCCTCCTTCGTCGAGCAGCGCGCCCTAGCAAACAACGACCAGGCCGCTCGATTTTTAGGTCCTCTTCACCCTTCACCGGGAGCTTCACCCCGCCCCGCCGAAGATCCCGGGAAACATCTCCTGCAGCGGTGAGCGCGCGCGACCTCGCGCTCGTGGCGTCGCTCGCTTGATTCGGCGCTTCGGCGCCGCGCCATGCTAGAAAGCGGACGTGCAACCGCGGTGGATCGTTCGGTGGGTCGTGGTGTTGGCCATCGTTTTGGCGAATCCCATTGATGCGCGCGCCGCGGAAGTCGCCATTCGAATCCACTACGTTGCGCCTCCGGGGTGCCCCACCGAGGACGCTTTCGCGCAGCGCATACGCGCGCGAAGCCCCCGCGGCAAGCTGGTCCAAGGCGACGCGAACGCCCGCGCTTTCATCGTGAATGTGCGGTCGGACGGCAACGACAGCGTAGGGGGAATCGAGTTCACCGACACAGCCGGCGAGCGTGTCACGCGCGTCGTGAAGGGCGGAACCTGCGAAGAAGTCGTCTCGGGCCTGGCGCTCGTGGCCGCGCTCGCGATCGAGGCACACTTCGTCGACGAAGACCCCGCGCAGCTCGAAGCTGCTCCCGCGGCATCGGCGCCGCGGCAAATTGCAGCCGAGCCTCGAGCCTCGCCGGTTTCACCCGAAGAGCCCTCGGCGGCGAGGGTGGGCGTGGCAACCGAGCGGGTTCGGTGGGGTGGCGGTGGCGTGGTGCGAGGCGATTCGGTGACGGCTCCTGGTGTGGCCCTGGGAGCCGGTTTCTATGCCGAGATGGTTTGGCGGCTGCCGTTTCAATCGATAAGACTGAGCGCGCGACGAACCACGGCGTCGGCGTCGGTCGGGGATCGCACTGCCACTTTCACGCGGCTCGGTGGGCACCTCTCCGTTTGCCCATGGGCCTTCGCCCCAGCCAAGCGAGTCGAGCTCGCCACCTGTGCAGGGGTCGAGCTCGGCACCCTGAGGACGGCCGGGGAAACGAGCTCGGCGCTCCCCTCGCCGCGTAGCGAAACCCTCTTGTGGGCTTCGGCGGATGCGTCGATCGAAGGCCGGGTCGAGGTCCTCCGGAACGTCGTGCTCGAGGTAGGTGCTGAGGCGGTCTTTCCGCTCGTTCGCCGGGAATTCATTTTCGAGCGTCCCGATGACACCCTCTTTCGCATCCCGGCCGTGGGATTCGGCGCCGGTGCCTCTCTGGGCGTGCGTTTTCCGTGATCAGCCGGGTGCTTCGCCGGGCATAACGAATTCGTGGTAGCGGAGCTCGCTTCATTCGGACTCGATATCGGCCAAGCCGACGAAGGCACCGAGGAGATCACGGTTCTCGCTCGGACGCATTTTTCCTACGTGTGGCGGCTGCTACGTCGTGCTGGCTTGTCTGAAGCCGACGCCGACGATGCCGCGCAACAAGTGTTCATCACAGCGGCTCGTAAGATGCCGGAGATTCGCCCTGGAAGCGAGCGAGCCTTTCTCTACCGGGTGGCCCTCCGCGAGGTAGGCCATCACCGACGAACGCGCGGGCGCCGTCGCGAGGATTTGACGGCCGAGCCGGACGTCGCCGAAAGCGGCTTGGTTGGGCAAGACGAGCTGGCCGCGCAAAAGCGCGCGCGCGAGGTGCTCGACGCGATCTTGGCAGCCATGCCGCTCGATCTGCGCATGGTCTTCGTCCTCAGCGAGATCGAAGAGCTCACGATGGGCGAGATCGCCGAGGTCCTCGCCATTCCGCCGGGAACCGTGGCATCGCGATTGCGCCGCGCGCGTGCCGATTTCGACGCGCGCGTGGAGCGGATTGAAGCCAAACGTCATTTCGAAAGAAGAGAACGATGAAGGGTCGTCACCAAGCTCCGCACGTTCGCTCCGAGCTCGGCTCCGCGCTGATCATGGCGGGGCGTGCCGAACGACCGAAGGCCGCCGCGCTCGCTCGCACGATCGCGGCGGTGGGCGTCGGTGCTGCGGTCGCCGGGTCGGCGGGGAGCGCCGCGGCGTCGACCGCCGTTGCTTCCAACGCGGGGGCTGCGCTGCTAGCGAAGGTGGGCGCCAAGTCGACGCTGCTCCTGGTCGTGGCGAAGTGGACGGGGATCGGTGTGCTGGGCGGTGTCGTCACGCTGACGGCGAGCACCGAGCTCTCCAAGCCTCGTGCGCCTGTCGTCGACACCGCCGTCGTAGAGGTCGCAACGTCGAAGGACGCTCCGGTGCGTCGACGCGGTCCGCCGCCGTCAGCGGAGGTGCCGTCGCCCGAGACGATCGACGAAAGCGTCGACGAGCCCACGACGAGGGTCGAACCGTTGCCCGGTGCGGTCAAATCGACGCCGCGCGCGCGATGGGAGGACGAGGGCACGCAGAATTCTCTCGAGAGCTCGATGCCGGAGCCCAGACCCGCCCCGCCGGCGCTCAATCCTCAGCCCGTGGAGCCAGTTGCTCCGCCGGCATCGGAGATCGCGCTCGTCGATCGCGCGTGGAGAATCATCCAGGGGGGCGAGTATTCGCTCGGCCTCGCGGTGCTGGCCAGCTATGAGCGCGAATTTCCGAGCCCGAGCCTCTATCCGGAAGTACTGTTCATGCGCATGCAGGCCGCGCAACGACTCGGCGATGCCAAGGGGGCCGAAGCCGTGGCGCGTCACATCGTGAGCGCGTTTCCGAAGAGCGCGCAGGCGGTTCGCGCGGGCGCGCTTCTGGCGAAATCGCAGGGTGCCTACCGCTCGTCGAAATAGATTTCGTGATCAATGGAAGTTGGCGGTTCTTCATGCGTGTGACACTGCTGAGACTCTCCGCGCTGACATCGGCGATCCTCGTCGTGACGGCATGCGGCAATGGCAAGACGTCGCTCGGTGAAGGGCCGAACCGCGATGGCGCGACGGGTCGCGACGACGCGGGTGGGACGGGAACGGTGGATTCGAGCTCGCCCGACGGTTCGCTCGTCGGTGATTCCGGGGGTGCGTTGCAGGCCGACGTGATCGACGGTGCGACCAGGGATATGGCGAATGAGGGTGCGGTGAGCGACGTCCTCGACGGCGGTCCGCTTGTCGATCCACGCTTTCGAATCATCGCCCCGTTGCCGCGACCCACGGGAGGTGTCTCGGGTGAGGTGCCCAACCGCCAGTACAACGATTTCGAGCCCACCGATGTCTTCGTTCCTACTATCGACCTCGTGGCGGTGAGTGCCGACCTATCCACCATCACGGCGAGCTGTACCTATTGGGTCGGGCGGCCCTCGACGGGTGCCACGTACGCACCTCGTCCGCACGCATTTCGCTGGAGCGAGGCGGCGGGCACCGAGGCCCTCGACGAGCTTCCCGACGCGATTCAAACCGTGCCGATTGGCATGAGCGCCGACGGAACCGTCGTGGTAGGCGCGGCAGAATCCGTCGACGGAGCGACGCACGTCTACCGGTGGACGGGGCCGACGCGACCTGTCGAGGTCAATCCACCGCCGGGAAAGAGGTTCGTCTCTTACCCGACCCAAGGATATTCTCACGAGCGGGCCGCACGATACGTCAGTGCGGATGGGAAGCTGTTCGTTGCTCAAGCCGCACCCACGTCGTCGCCCCCGAACGCGTACCTCGACTACGTGTGGTTCCGGTGGTCGGAGGGGGCTGGGTGGGACCGCGAATCCAGTCAGAGGGCTTCGATCCTTCCAATGGCTGCGGGGGGGGCTACGCTCGTCGACCAAAGCTCTGCACCATCGACTGACGCCGGGCCAGCTCGCTGGGCGAGCGTGCTGTGGCCGCGCGCGGAAGGCTCCATCGAGCTTGGGACGCTGGCGGGATTCGACTCATGTCAGTCGATGTTGGTGAGCGCTGACGGTTCAACCGCGTTCGGCCTCTGTTCGAAATGGGATTCGGCGAGCGGTACCTGGACGAGCGCCCAAACGTTCCGCTGGACGCGCGAATCGGGGATGGTACCGTGGTCGATCGGCGTCACGATGGCGAGCGCTAGGACCCTTGCGACGACGGCCGATGGCTCAGTCGTGGCCGGAGTCGTTTATGATTCGACCGTCGAACCAGGAGCTTGGCGAGGGTTTCGTTGGACCGCGGCATCGGGTGCTGTGCTGACCACGGGTATCCAAGGAAACATCGATACCGCCCTACTCAGCGAAGACGGCCGCGTCACTTTCGGTTCGGCATCCGCGGAAGGCGAACGCCCGCAGGCTTTTCGGCTGACCCAAGAAGGAACCATCACGTTGCCCCACCCCACGGGTGCCGAATCGTGGGCAGACTGCGCCAATCGCGATGGATCGGTGCTGGGCGGGTGGATGGGGAATGAGAGCGAGAAAGACGCCGTCGTTTGGGACGATCTCGGTCCGCGCATCGTGAGCGCCGAGCTCGCCGTTCTGGGGGTCGATCTAGGCGGCCTTCGCTTGACGAAAGTCGTGGAGGTCGGGTCGGGATCTCCGCTCGTCTTGATTGGCACAGGTACCCAGTCTATCGACTACTCGGGTTTCGGACCGACCGCGACCCAACGCGTCTGGGTGGCACGGCTTCCGCGGAGGTAGAGGAGATGCGCATGGCGCTAACCGGTTGCCACGTCGGCGTCGCCGAGGAGCAAGCGCAGGTCTTCGTCGGTGATGCCTTCTAGCGCGCCCGCGTCGTTGCGAACGATCACATCGGCGAGCTCGCGCTTCTTGGCCTTGAGCGAGATGATCTTCTCCTCGATCGTTCCCTGTGCGACGAGCCGAACGACGGTCACCGGCTTGTCTTGTCCGATGCGGTAGGCGCGATCGGTCGCTTGGTCTTCGACGGCGGGGTTCCACCAAGGGTCGCAGTGGATGACGGTGTCGGCCGCCGTCAGATTGAGGCCGGCCCCGCCCGCCTTGAGCGAGATGAGAAAGAGCGGCGCCTTTCCTTCTTGAAAGCGGGTCACGACTTCGTCGCGACGCGTCGTTGATCCGTCCAAGTATTCGTAGGCGATCCCTTCGGCGTCGAGATCTTTGCGCCACAGCGTGAGGAGCTGCACGAACTGCGAAAAGACGAGGGCGCGGCGGCCCTCGGCTACGAGCTCGCGCACGAGCTCGAGAAACGCCTCCCGCTTGGCGCTCCGCGATGTCCATAGCCTTGGCTCGAGGAGCCCCGGATCGCAGGCCATCTGGCGAAGCCTCGTGAGCGCGGTGAAGACGCTGAGCGAACGCGACGCGAGCCTGCGCTTTTCGGTGGATTGGGTCAAGCTCGCCCGCAGCGTGTGGGCCATGGCGTCGTACATCCGCTTGCCCTCAGGCGTGAGGGTGACCAGGCGATCGACTTCGGTCTTCGGCGGCAAATCACGGAGCACGTCGTCCTTCGTTCGCCGCAAGAGAAAGGGACGCAAGAGCGATCGGAGCTCGGCCGCGCGCGGGCTCGTTCGATCGGCGACGATGGGGCCCTCGAAATGCTTCTCGAACGCCCGCGACGTACCGAGCATGCCGGGGTTTACGAACGAGGCGATGGACCACAGCTCGTGAAGGCGATTTTCGACCGGCGTGCCCGACAGCGCGAGTCGCGTCGACGCGTCGAGCCTTTCGGCCGCGCGGCGCGTCTGGCTGTCGGCGTTCTTGATGTTTTGCGCTTCGTCGAGGACGACGCAGCGAAACCGCACCGACGCGAGCGCTTTCGCGTCGCGGCGCAAGAGCGCGTAAGTGGTCAGCCAAACGTCGCCATCGGCGAGCGCTTCTGGCCGAGCGAGCGCTTCGGGCAATCGCGACGGGCGAGAGGGCCCGTAGAGCAATTGCACCCGCAACCGAGGCGTGAACCTCCGCGCTTCGGTGATCCAGTTGCCCACCACCGAGGTCGGGCAAACGACGAGCGACGGCGCGGGACCTTCGTCTTGCTTTCTGCGCAAGAGGTAGGCGAGCGTCATGATCGTCTTCCCGAGGCCCATGTCGTCGGCCAAGATGCCGCCTGCGCCGAGCGCGCCGATGAATTGGAGCCACGAGAGGCCGAGCTTTTGGTAAGGCCGCAGCGTGGCGCGAAGTCCACGGGGCATCTTGGGCTTGGTTGCGACGGCGAGCGAACGAAGGCGCCTTCGCAGCGCGACGACCGCGTCGTCAACCTTCCCGTCGTGTTCTTCGATCCACCGGTCGAGCCGGCCGAGCTGATGAAAAGGCAACCGCGCTTCGGAGCGGCCCGCCATGAGCTCCGACGCTTCGGTCGCGATCGTCTCGATCGACTCCGATATTTTCGCCAGGGTACCGTCGCCGAGCGCCACCCATCGTTGCTTGCGGTCGAGGGCGGCTCTTACTTCGGCGAGCTCGACGGGCAGCTCCTTGGAGGCAAAATCGAGGCGCATTTTCAGCCAGTCGCCCTCGAGTCCCACGCGAAGGCGGCTCGTTACGGGCGCTCCGACGCGGATGCGGGCGAGCCGCTTGGTGAGCTCGATCTCGAAGGTTGGTGTGCGCGACGCTCGAAGCTCGGCCAAGCCTTCACTCCAAAAGGCGATGGCGCCTTCGCCGTGCACGACGAGCCGCGGTGTTCCGTCGTCGGTCGCGTCGAGGTTGAATCCAGCGCGGGCGACGGCGCCGGTTGCCATCGCTTCGGTCTCGAGATCGCGCCCTCGTTCGTCTTCCTTCGCCTCGCCCGCGGGGAGCGCGAGCGCGATCTCGCGCTTGCGGTATGCCGCCACGAGCTCGGCGTCGACGGCGAGCGGCTCACCCGACAGCCGCAGCACGATGCGTGGCGTTTCGACGGGCGGTAGGCCGAACGTTTCGGGCGGGGGAAGGGAAAACCCCCGGCCGCGCGCCGAACGCAAGAGCTCACTCCCGGCCTGCTTCAGCTTTCCCGGCGGAACGAAGAGCACGGGAGCCGTCGCCAGTTGGTGCGTGAGTGCGAGATCGACGTCTGGAGCCACCGGGAAAATGGCCCCGTCTTTCGACCACACGAAAGGAAATGGCCCGGCGAAAAAGATCGATTCTTGAAACGGGATCGAGAACGCGAGATCGTCGGTCACCCAGTGCGTGGTGAGGGCGTCCATGGAGCCGGGCGCGCCTCTGCGAAACGAGACGGATGGCCGAACGCGCGTCGAGCGGAAATCGAGGAGTGATTTGTAGCCGTTCGCGAAGACGCCGCCGTGGGTGCGCATCGCTTCGAGGGCGAGCGAGGCGTGCACGCCCGACGCGTAGACGGCCTTGCGTCCGACGCCCCGGTTCGCCGCGTATTCGAGGACATGGCGGTCTTTGCCTTCGAAGTCGTGAAGCGTGCTCGCTTCGATAGGGGAGAGGAGCCTACGCTCACCGGCGCGCCGCACGAAGATGGCGATGGCGCGCACCCCGCCGGGGTCGGTAAAATCGCCGTAGCTGCGTGCTTTTGGTCCCGCGTCTTCCCAAGGGCTCGCGGCGATCTCCACGGCGCGCTTGGCAGAGGTGGGCCCGATCCAGACGCGCAGGGCACGCCCGAATTCGAGCTCGGCGGCGAACGCGAGGCGCCGCGCGCGAGCACGTTCGGCGTGATCCATCGTGCCCTCGGCGCCGAGCAGCGCGCCGCGGAGCGGCCCCGAGCTCGCCAGATCGACCGCGAGCGTCGCAATGTGCACGCACGGACCGAACGCGACCAGACAGCGGGAGCACTCTCCGAGCAGCGCCCGCAGATCGTCGCTGAGGCGGGCCTCGACCGCGATCGGTTTGGCGTGCGCCATCGTGTATTGCTCGGCGACGTCTTCCTCGAACGAGGCGCGCACGGTATGTTCGACCAGCCGTGGCGCGGTCGAGTAGCGCAGCTCGCTGGCGACGGCGTGCTCGAGGGTTCGCCCCCCAATGAGGAGCGGCAGCGCCGAAAGATCGAGCCGCAGGAGCCAGTGCTCGTCCGAGGGAGATGCGCGGGTCTCGATGGTCGTTCTCCGCGGCCGATCAGAGCCGAGCGCTCTTTAGCCAATCACCAAACCGCTCTTCCAACTCGCCGAACGCCTCGCCCCCGAAGTTGTCGGCGATTCGTTCGTCGCCGTGGATTAGCGCGATCCTCGCGCCGAGGTCGATGGGCTGGTCGATACGCGGAATCTCTTTCTCGAGATCGAGCGCGCGGTCGGCCTGCTCGAGCGCTTCTTCGACTTCGCGGTTCGCTTCGCGCACGAGGGCCTGCGCGGAAAAGGGCGCTCCCGTGAGGTCTTGCACGAGGTCGAGGAACGTCCGCGAGTTGCCCGGCATCCAGTACGAGCGCGCGAGATCGGGGCCGATCTTCGGATTGTCGAGCAAATGGCCGTCGCGGCCGAGAAAGAACGCGCGCGTCTGATGCACGGCCATCTCGGCGAGCACATAGCCGTGGTAGTAGGCCGAGGCCTCGCCCGAGAGCAAATGCGGAACGGAGAGCGTCGGCCGCGGGCACTCGCTCAAGAACAACATGCTCTGCTCGATCTCGCGCGCGGCGGCGATCACGTTCTCGGGCGTGAGTTCTGCTTCGTTCATCTCGTAGATGGCGCGCTCCACGTAGGGCACGACGAGCATCTGACGAATCGTGTTCGCGTAAAACCGCTGCTTTTGCTCGATGCCCTTGCGAACGAGGGCGCGCGGCATCGGCGTGCCCGATCGATCCTTGGCGTAGCGTCGGCGCCAATCGGCGTCGGCGACGAGGCTATCCATGAACATCGACTGCGTCTCGGCGTAGGCCACCGAGGTGGGCGCGAACTCCTGCGAGAAGCACGGCGCTGGCATGAAGATGTTGCTGAAATGCGCCGCGTGCCCGCCCTCGTGAAACAGCGTTTGGAGCTGAGCGAAGCCGCTGCCCACTTGGCCCGGTGCGCCCATCGACGTGAAGTTGATGCGCGCTGGCAGGTACTTGCCTTGGTCGACATAGCCGGGGAACGGGCCGTGCATGAAGCCGTTCTCATACTTTCCGGCGCGCGAGAGGAGATCGAGGGTGAGCGTGCTGCCGTGGTAGCGCACGCCCATGTTCATGAACGAGCGACCCCAGCGCCCGAGCGCGGATGCGAAAGGAAAATAGGGGTCCACCTCGGCAGTCAGCGAGCCGGAGGAGAAGAAGGGATAGTTGTGTGCTAGGCGCGCTCCTTCGCCCTTCTCCTTTGCGAGCGCGGCGATGGCGCGTTTGCCGGCGCCCCTCGTGTCTCGTTCGAGCTCGCCGAGCAGTTCGAACAGGCGCTTCTTTCCGAAGCCCTCGTTGCGGGAGACCTTGAAGTCGTAATAGTCCTCGTAGCCGAGGAGCCGGCCGATGCGATTACGCTGCTTCACCACATCGAGGAAACCATTCGAAAGGACGTGGGCCTCGATCGCTTTCATCCCCTCGTGCGCGGCGCGGCGAACCGGCTCCCGTTCGTCGGTGCGGATGGTGAGCGAGAGCGTGAGGTAGTCGGCGGCCACGTGCTGGCCGGTGTCGGGATCGCGGTAGCCGAGCTTCATGCCACCACGCGATCGCTCGAGCTCACCCTCCAAGCCGATGAGCTCATTTTGGAGGCGCCTGGCGTCCGCGTTCTCGAGAGCGTTGGCCTCGAAGAAGCGCCTCCACCCGATGAGACCCGTGCGCTCGTCTGGCGACAAGGTTTCCAGCGCGAGCTCGCTCTCGAGGCAGGGCAGCCAACTGTCGTTGCTCGTGAAGTCGCGCAGCGCGATCTCGGCGCTCTCGAAGGTGCCCGCAACGTACGCGCGGAGCCCCATTTTTTGCGCCCAGAAGGCGTCTTCCTTGGCGACGTGGAGGCGGAGATAATCGCGATTCAGGTCGGACAGGAGACTCATGAGGCATGCAACATAGCATCGGCCCCCGCCTGTCGCGGAGCTCCCGACCCGAAGGCCCTCGCAAAAGCCGATCGCGCCGGCGTGGCCTCACCGGGCAGCTATTTCACCACGAGCCCGAGAGCGGTCAGCGCGATCCCGCCCACGCCGAGCAGCGCGATGAGGCCTGCCGGCATGAACTTGCGCCCTTTGGCGAAGGCCGGGACGAACCTAACGGCGAGCGCCACCGACTGCACGAGCCCGAGGAGGCATCCCCCCGTCGCGCTCCCGATGCCGAGCAGGTAGCCGGCCACGAGCAAGAGGCCGCCTGAAATGCCGCCCGCGACGAGGGAAGGGCGGCTCTTCGCTTTGACGTACCCCAGAACGCCGCCGGCGATCGTGAGGGCTCCGAAGAGGAAGAGATAGACCTTGGTCGCCTCGAGCATGGATCCGGGGTATAGCACCCGCTCGTCGCGAGACGTTCGACCGAGAGGCGCCGTTTAGCGCCCCGGCCAAGCGGGTCATCGAGTCCCCGAGGAACAAGCAAGCATGAGCGATGTGGCCCTGAGAGACTATTTTGCGGGAAAGGTGATCGAGGGAATGGTGCGCGACAACCCCATTCCCCGGGACCTACCCGGTACTCACCATCTGCGAGGATCGACGCTCGAAGAAATGGCGAGAGACGCCTACGCGCTCGCCGACGCCATGCTGGCCGAGCGCACCAAGCCGCCTGTCAAGCGCGGCTAGTGCTACTGCTGCAGACTTTGGCAGGAGCAGATCACGATCGTCCAAAATGGCTGAGACCCAACGTAAAATACGGCGAGGCTGTCGGAACC
>DATEMX010000301.1:0-8388 GCA_035275365.1 Polyangiaceae bacterium
GGCCTACCGGGGCGGGTTCAACAAGACGCACGGTGCTACCATGGCCGGCCATGTCATCGCCGAGGTCGTTCGCCGCGCGGGCGTCGATCCGGCCGAAGTCGAAGACGTCCTTTTGGGGTGCGGCTTTCCCGAGGGCGCGAACGGCCACAACGTCGCTCGCAACGCCGCGATTCGCGCGGGGTTACCCGTCACTTCGAGTGGGGCCACCGTCAGCCGCTTTTGCTCTTCGGGCCTGCAGGCGATCGCGATGGCCGCCCAGCGCGTGATCGTCGACGGTGTCCCCGTCATCGTCGCGGGTGGCGTCGAGTCGATCAGCCTCGTGCAGGGCAAGCTCAACACGAACGACTACACCGAAGCGTGGCTCATGGCGCACAAGCCCGAGCTCTGGATGCCCATGCTGCAGACGGCGGAGATCGTTGCGCAACGCTACGGCGTGACGCGCGAGATGCAGGACGAGTACGCCTTGCAGAGCCAGACGCGGACGGCCCTCGGACAAATCGAGGGCAGGTTCGATGCCGAGATCATACCGATGGCGACCCAAATGGAGATCGTCGACAAGGCTACCGGCGCTGCCTCGCTCGCCGACGTCACCGTGACGAAAGACGAAGGCAACCGGCCCACGACCACCCTCGAAGGTCTGGCGGCGCTTGCCTCGGTCACCAAGGGAACCATCACGGCGGGCAACGCGAGCCAGCTCTCGGACGGCGCGTCGGCTTGCGTCGTGATGGACGCCAAGCTCGCGGCGCAGCGCGGCATCGAGGCTCTCGGCGTCTATCGCGGGCTAGTTGTCGCCGGGTGCGAGCCCGACGAGATGGGCATCGGCCCGGTGTTCGCCGTACCAGTTCTCTTGAAGCGACATGGGCTCAAGGTGGACGACGTCGGGTTGTTCGAGCTGAACGAGGCCTTCGCGAGTCAAACCGTCTATTGCCGCGACAAGCTCGGCATTCCCAACGAGCGCTTCAACGTCGACGGCGGCGCCATTTCCATCGGCCACCCGTTCGGTATGTCGGGGGCGAGGATGGTCGGGCACGCGCTCGTCGAGGGAAAACGCCGAGGCGTCAAGTTCGTGGTCGTCACCATGTGCGTCGGCGGGGGAATGGGAGCGGCCGGGCTCTTCGAGGTCGCATAAGCCGCACCAGAAATGGATCATTCTCCCCCCGTCGCCTCCCGATCGGCTCTCCAAAGGAGAGCGACGACCGGGAGGGTGTAAGGAATGGGCTCTCAGGCTTCGGCCGACGCCTCGGCACGTACCGGCCGAAACCCACTGGGCGCCGCCGCGAGGACGGCGGTACGCAGCGCGGTCGACATGTCGGCGTTGCCGATGAGCGCTTCGCGGGCCTTCTCGCGCCCGTGGCCGACATGTTCGCCGTCGAACGTGAGGTGGGCGCCGCTCTTGTCGACGATCCCGCGTTCGATGGCGAGATCGAGGAGATCGGCCGCCGGATCGATACCTGCGCCCCAGCGAATCTCGAACTCGGCCTGCTGGAACGGAGGAGCGCACTTGTTCTTGACCACTTTGACGCGCGTGCGATTGCCGATAGCGTCTTCGCCGACTTTCACTTGGCCGATGCGGCGCACGTCGAGCCGTACGCTCGCGTAGAACTTGAGCGCGTTGCCCCCGGTCGTGGTTTCGGGGTTGCCGAAGACCACGCCGATCTTCTGCCGGAGCTGGTTGATGAAGATGAGGGTCGTTTCGGTCTTGTGGGCGACGGCCGTGAGCTTTCGCAGGGCTTGGCTCATGAGTCGAGCCTGCAGTCCCATGTGCGAGTCGCCCATGTCGCCTTCGATCTCGGCTTTCGGAGTGAGGGCAGCGACCGAGTCGATGACGACGAGGTCGACGGCCCCCGAGCGGGTGAGCATCTCGCAGATTTCCAGCGCCTGTTCACCCGTGTCGGGCTGGCTCACCAAGAGGCGCTCGGTGTCGACGCCGATGGCGCGCGCGTAGGTGACGTCGAAGGCATGCTCGGCGTCGATGAAGGCCGCGACACCGCCGGCCTTCTGCGCTTCGGCGATGGCGTGTAGCGTCAGCGTCGTCTTGCCGCCCGATTCCGGACCGTAGATTTCGATGATTCGGCCGCGCGGGTAGCCGCCCACGCCGAGCGCGTGGTCGAGGGCCATCGAACCACTCGGTATGACCATGATGGGATCGGTGTCGTCTTCGTCGCCGAGGGTCATGATGGCACCTTTTCCGAACTGCTTTTCGATCCCCGCCACGATGGTACGGATGGCGCGGAGCTTCTCTGCGATGTCGAACATGGAACACTTCCTTTCGTTGGTTGTTTTGGTGTCGGCCGCTGGGGGTGAGTCGAAGAAGGTCGTTTCAATGGGAGAGCAGCGGGTGCGATGAAGCGCCCTGCAAGTTCTTGTCGAAGACGCGTGCTTGCACGGCCTCGGCGACGTGCGGTGAGCGCACGCCCGTCGTGCCCTCGAGATCGGCGATCGTCCGAGCGACCTTGAGAACCTTGGCGTAGGCGCGTGCGGAGAGGCCGAGACGTTCGACGGCACCGACGATGACGCGCATGCCGGCAGCATCGGGCTTGGCGAAACGCTCGAGGTCGCGGCTCGAGAGTTCGGCGTTGACGCCGACCCGTGCGGTGCCTTGGCGAAGACGTTCGAGCTGAACGCCGCGCGCCGCGGCAACGCGCCGCGCGACCTTCGCCGAGCTCTCGCCGTCGGCGCACGAGGCGAGCGAACCGACGTCGACCGGCGGAAGCAAGACGTGGAGATCGATGCGGTCGAGGAGCGGGCCCGAAAGACGCGCCCGGTACGCCTGCATCCGGTCGTCGTTGCAGCGGCAACGCCCCGACGGATCGCCGGAGAAACCACAAGGACAAGGATTGGCCGCAGCGACGACGATCGGCCGAGCTGGAAAGGTGGCCCGCGAGCGAGCGCGGACGATGGTGACCTCTCCGTCTTCGAGCGGCTGGCGAAGGCTCTCCAGCGTGGCGCGTCGAAATTCGGGAATTTCGTCGAGAAAGAGCACTCCATGGTGTGCTAGCGATACTTCCCCGGGGCGCGCCGGATTACCGCCACCCACGAGGCCGGCGTCGCTGACGGAGTGATGCGGGCTTCGGAAGGGGCGCGAGCCGATGAGACCCGAGTCGGCCGTGAGCAGTCCGGCGACGCTGTGGATCATCGTGACTGAAAGGGCTTCGTCGAAGCGTAGCGGCGGAAGGATGGTCGGCAGACGCCTGGCGAGCATGGTCTTGCCGCCCCCGGGCGGCCCCACGAGGAGAAGGTTGTGCCCGCCTGCGGCGGCGATTTCGATGGCGCGCCGTCCGCCGAATTGCCCTCTTACGTCGGCCAGGTCGAGGCTGCTTTCGGGCGGCCCCATCAGCGAAGTCGGCGGCGCGATCGAAAGCGGAGCGCCGCCCGAGAGGTGGGCTTGGATTTGGTCGAGGCGATCGGCAAGATGCGTTTCGATCCCCTGCGCGACGCCCGCTTCGCGCCCGTTGTCGCGCGGGACGATGGCTCGTTTGCACCCGAGAGCGCGCGCGCCGGTGAGGTGCGCGATGACGCCGCGGATCGGGCGGATCGCGCCGGTGAGCGACAGCTCGCCGAGCACCACCGTTTCGGCGAGGGCGTGCTCGGGAATTTTGCCGAGCGCGGCGAGCGTGGCCACGGCGATCGCGACGTCGAACGCGGTTCCCGATTTGCGCAGGTCGGCCGGCGCGAGGTTGACGATGATGCGGTGCTCGCCCATCAGGATGCCGAGTTGGCCGAGCGCGGCGTTGACGCGCACCCGACTCTCGCGCACCGCGCCGTCGGCGAGGCCCACCATTTCGAACCACCCCGGCCCTCGCTCGCACGCGACCTCCACGCGAACGAGGCGGGCGTCGAGCCCCACGAGGGTGGTGGCATAAGCCGTGGCGACCATGTCTGTCGCTACTGCGAGCGACATGCCTCGGCGTCCGCCAGCAATGACGCGAGGTTAGTTGGGGGCGCTCCTGGCGTCCGCCACTTGCGCCCGGCGCGGACGAGGGGTGCGCTCCCCTCCCACATCTGCTCCGGCGCGCCCGCAATAGCGTGCCCCAAACGCGGATTGGTCCGCTAGACTCATCCTCTGACCATGCGTCGCATCCTCGTCGTAGAAGACTCCGTATCGACGCGCTCGTTCATCCGCTCCGCGCTCGAGTCGGGGAGCGAGCCGTTCGATATCGTCGAGGCGTCGAGCGGCTTCGACGCGCTGCGGCTTTTGCCGCGCGGTCCTTACGACCTGGTCATCACCGACATCAACATGCCCGACATCAACGGGCTCGAGTTGGTCTCCTTCATTCGCAAGAGCGACAGGCACCGATCCACCGCGCTCCTCATCATCTCTACCCAATCTTCCGAGAAAGATCGAACGCGCGGCATCCAGCTCGGGGCCGACGACTACCTTCCCAAGCCGCTCCAAGCCGACGTGCTGGTCTCCGCCGTCGATCGGTTGCTCTCCAGCAGGCCGGTCGCGAACGGATAGCCCATGGCCGACATGGGCGATAAGGCGCGCGAGGAATTCTTTTCCGAGGCGCACGAGATCATCGAGGCATTGTCTCGTGATCTGCTGCAACTCGACGCGAGCAAAGACAAAGGGCCGGCCGAGCCGGAGCTCGTCAACAACATCTTCCGAGCCGTTCACACCCTGAAGGGCCTAGCCGGGCTCTTCGGCGCGGCGCGCATGAGCGCGCTCTCGCACGAGCTCGAGAACGTGCTCGACGACTTGAGGCTCGGCAAGCTCGATCTCACCCAGCGCGTGCTCGACCTCCTGTTCCGCGGGGTCAGCATCTACGGTCGCATCTTGGCCGTCGAGAAAGGCGTCAGAACCGACAGCCTCAACGACATCGATCAATTCTCGCGAGAGCTCGGTGAGCTCTCGGACGTAGGCGTGGGCCCCGAGGCCGCCCCGCAGCTCAGCTACGAGCTCGATCCGGGTCTGCTCGCCGTCCTCACCGAGTACGAAGAGCATCGCCTTCGCACGAACATCGAGCAGGGGCAGAGTCTTTTCAAGCTTCGCGTGATCTTCCAGCTCGCGACCATCGACGAGGCCTTGAACAGCCTCAAACTGCGCGCCAAACCGCACGGTGAGATCATTACCTACCTGCCTACGGGCGAAGGTGCCGACGCCGACGCCATCGAGCTCGACATCTTGATGGCGTCGCAGGTCAAGCTCGACGCGCTTCGGTCGTTGCTCGGCAACGACCGAACCAAGATCGAAGAGGTGCCTCGCCGCGCGGGGAGCAAAGACGCCGTCCTCATCGCCTCCGTCCCCCACGGCGTCCCGACGCCGTTCCCAGCGGCGCGGCACCAAAGCTCGGTGCCACCCGGGGGGAGCGCGCAGCCCAAGGCGGCGATGACCGAGCGTCGCTCCGTTCTTCCGAAGGCGTCAGCCACGGGGAGCCTCGCGGCGGTCGAGGTCTCGCTGCGCTCCGTCACGCAAACGGTGCGGGTCGACATTCGCAAGCTCGATTTGCTCATGAACATCGTGGGCGAGCTCTCCATCGTTCGCAACGCGATCGGTCGTCTCACCGAGGGCGTGCGCAAGACGCCCGAGATGCGCGAGATGTCGATCGAGCTCTATCGCCTGCACCGAGGTTTCGAGCGGCACCTCGCCGACCTGCAGAGCGGAATCCTCGAAGTTCGAATGGTGCCCCTGGGGCAGCTCTTCGACAAGCTCGCCCGCGTCGTGCGTCAGATTAGCCGCGAGGCCGACAAAGACGTCAACCTCGTCATCACCGGGGCGGAGACGGAGGTCGACAAAGTCATCGTCGAAGAGCTGAGCGATCCGCTCATGCACATGATCCGCAACGCCATCGATCACGCCATCGAGGCGCGGATCGAGCGCGAGCGCGTGGGTAAGCCGGCCGTCGGCACCATCGCTTTGAACGCCTTCCAGAAGGCCAGCCACGTGGTCATCGAGATCGAGGACGACGGCAAGGGCATCGACGAGAGCAAGCTCGTGAAGGCGGCCGTGCGCCGCGGCATCATCGAGCAGAGCGAGGTGTCGGAGCTCGCTCTGCGCGAGGTGCTGAACCTCATCTTCGTTCCCGGCCTCAGCACGAAGAGCGACGTGGGCGAGCTCTCGGGGCGAGGCGTGGGGATGGACGTCGTGAAGACGAACATCAGCAAGCTCGGCGGTATCATCGACATCTACAGCGAGCCCGGCATCGGGACCAAGTTCACCGTCACCCTGCCGATCACGCTCGCCATCATCAGCGCGCTCATCGTCCAGGTCGACGGTCGCACCTTCGCGGTGCCTCTCTCCAGCGTGCAAGAAGCGATTTGGCTCGATCCCGGCGCGCTTCGCAAGATCGAGGGGCAAGAGATGATGACGCTGCGTGGGTCGACGCTCCCCCTGTGTCGCATCCGCGAGCTCTTCGGGCTCACCCTCCAAAAGCCGTCGCAGGCGCGGCCATACGCCGTGGTGGTGGGCGTCGGTGCCAGGCGGCTCGGGCTCGTCGTCGACGACCTCGTGGGTCAGCAGGACATCGTCATCAAGCCGCTCGGGCCGTCGCTCAAGCACGTGAAGGGTTTTGCCGGTGCCACCGAGCTCGGCGATCAGCGCGTCGCGCTCGTGCTCGACGCGCCGGCGCTCATCGAGGAGGCGTTCCGGCAAGGGGGAGACACGACCAAGGGAGTGGGCACCTATGGCTGATTTGATGGCGCCGGAGGCAAATCCGCAGAAGAAGAACTCGAAGCTCCGGGGCCCGCGCGTCGAATATCTCGCGTTTCGCTTGGCGGTCGACACTTACGCGGTGCCCATCGGAGAGGTGCGCGAGATTTTGAAGCTCCCGCCGGTAACCGAGGTGCCGCGGGCGCAGCGCGAGGTCATCGGCGTGGTCAGCGTGCGCGGTCAGCTCGTCACCGTCGTCGACCTGCGTCAGCGCCTGCACCTCTCGGCCACCGATCTCACGCGACGCGGTCGCATCCTCTTGGTGAACGGAGCCGAGGACGAGATCATCGGCCTCTACGTCGACGAAGTTCTGCAGGTGTATCGCCTTGCCGAGGCGGAGATCGAAGTGGCCACGAACGTGCTCGGCGGCAAGCTCGCCGACTACGTCGTGGGGATCGGGCGCCCCGAAACCGCCCTTTTGATTCTCATCGATTTGCGGCCCATCCTCGGCCGCGCGGATCCAGAGAACCGCGATGCAACTTAACGCCAAGCGAACTCCCAAGGGCAGACAGCGGAGCCTCGTTGCCTTCGTCGTCGGCGACGTGCGTTATGCGCTCGACATCGAGAAGGTGCGCGAGATCGTGTCGCCGCTTTCGCTCACGCTCCTGCCGCACACACCGGGCGGGCTGGCGGGCGTGGCCGATCACCGATCGGAGGTGGTTCCCATCATCGATCTCCGAGCGCGTTTCGGACTCTCGTCTTTGAGCGAGCGGAGCCGCAAATCGAAGTGGATTCTGGTCGACGTCGCCGATCGCACGGTGGGGCTCGTGGTCGACGACGTGATGGGTGTCTTGCGCATGTCGACCGCCGACTTTCGTCCGCCGCCCGATCTCGGGGGCGGGGAGCAGGCAAGGGGTATCTCCAGCGTGACGACGCATGACGGCGCCATGGTCTTCGTCCTCGATTTGGCCAGGTTCGAGAACCTCGCCGAAACGTTCGACCACAGCAGTCTGCTTCCTCCCGGCGCAAGCGCGGGTCAGGAGGGGCCGTGACCGCCGCCACGGAAATCGATCGCGACCTCGGTTCTCCCGATCCCGAGGTGAGAAGGAGAGCCACTTCGGCGATCCCCGAGGTGCCCAGCGACAGGGGCGTCGATTTGGTCGTTCGCGCGCTGGGTGACGCGGATTGGCGCGTTCGCAAGGAGGCCACGCAAATCGCGCTGCTCCTCGGTCCGACGGAGAGCCTCTTACGCAAGATGGTAAGCCAGCTCTTCCCCGGCGAGAACGTGGGCCTACGCAACGCGGTGGTGGAGACGCTCGCGCAGTTCGGTCGGGCCGCCGTTCCGAGCGTGGTCAGCGTGATTGCTCGCCTCGATGCCGATGGCAAGAAGCTCGCCGCGGAGATCCTGGGGCGGGCGCAAGATCCCGACGCCATGACGGCCTTGCAGCGCCTGCTCGCGGACGACGATCCGAACGTGCGCACGGCTGCCATCGAGGCAATCGGCGATCTCGGCGGGCTCGCCGTCGACGCGGCGTCTCGAATTCTCCGCGAAGCGCTCGGTACCGGCGACGTGCACATTCAGCTCGCGGCGCTCGAAGGATTGAACCGCCTCGGCGTGGTCGTGCCATGGGAAAAGTTGAGGCCCTTGGTCGGCGATCGCATCTTGCGCCGCGCGGCTCTCAGCGCGGCGTCGCGCACGGGCTCGAGCGAGGCCGCCGACGCGCTTGCCCGCGCGCTCGGCGAAGAGAACCCGGCCATCTTCCGGCTCGCGCTCATCGGGCTCGCCGAGCTCGCGCTCG
>DATEMX010000302.1:0-4530 GCA_035275365.1 Polyangiaceae bacterium
GAGCGAAGACGCCAATTTCGCCGCCTGTAGATGTTGCCGCTGGTGCGAGGTCCAGCGGCCCCCCCCCCCCGGGCTTGATGAGTCCACGCAAACAGCGCTGGGCGCAGGCCTCCCCGAAAGGCGGGCGCCGGGAGGAGGCAGCGCGCCCCCGGCGCCCATTCTCGCCCGCGCCGATCGCGAGCCGCCTCGAGTACGCTCGCGAAGCCTCAGGCAACCCAGAGGCGCGCTCCCCACGCCGCGCGCCGTTGGCCGACGACCGAATGCCCGCCTTCCCGGCCCAGCGCGGTCTACGTCCCCCCGAGGGGAACCCCGCTGGCCGGGTACGCCGCCATCACGTTGATGTCGTACTTCGAAAACTGGTGCGCGATCGTCCCCCAATCGGGCTGCGCAAGCCCGTGCTCGACGCAGCGAATGAGGTCACCGGCGTTCCGCTTCTTGAGCGAACCGCTGCGGCCGGCCCACACGTGGAACTTCTTGCGATCGAAATCCACCGAAAGCACGAAGCTCACCGTGTACGGCGCGGCGGCGGGCGGCGCGCAGGCGATGTTGTCGCGAATCGCACGAGCGAGCAGGTCTTCGAGCGACGCCAGATGGTCGCAGCGATCGGTCGTGATCCTGCCGCCACCCTTGGGCGTGCATCGAATCGTCTTCGGATCGCCGAGCGTCATGCGTTTGCTCGACCCGGCGTCGCTCGCCACGGCCGCGGACGGAGCGGCGTCGACGGCGCCGGCGTCGGCCACGTCGCCCCGCGCGCCGGCGTCGAGATCGAGCGGCGTGATCGGTTTCGGCTTGCGCAGCAAATAGAGGGGCAGCGCGATGAGGACGAGCAACGAGACGAGGCCGAGAATCATCGGGCTGCGCACCGGTCTCGGGCCTCCACCCAGATGGCGCACGGGCGCCGGGTTGGAAGGGGGAAGAGATGACACTTGGCCTCAGTCGATGAGCGTTCGCCCCAGCCGCTTGGGTTCGGCTTTGACGATGGTCACGCCGAGCTCGATCGATTCAGGGAGCAACCCGGCAACTTGAGCGGCGACTTGCTCGACGACTTGCCGCGCTTCGTCGAGCGACGGCCCCACCATGGCGACCGCGAAGCGCAGCGGACCGGTGCGACCTGCGACGACGGGCGAAAGAGAGAGGAGTAACATTTCGGTCAGCTCTACCACACGCTGCGCGGCCCTTCTCAGAGCAAGCATCTCGAGAATGGTGGGGCGTTCGGACACCAGGCGATTCGGTCCGCGCAGTTCGTAACGCGCGACGGTCATCGTTGCTTCCGCCCACTCCGCGAAAAAGGCCTCGTCGTCGAGCCCACGCAAGAGGTACGTGCGCGACAGAAGACCCGTGAGCCCGTCGCGCTTGGTGAGAAAAGCCTTGGCGCGCTGGTGATGCAGAGCATCGGGCTGAAAGCTCACGAGCTTGAGGCGGAGCTCGCCCGTCTGCACTTCACCGCCGTGCATCAAGGCGACCTGCGTCTTGCGCTCGTAGCTATGCTCGGCGTAGGTGCCGTTCGTGCTCCCGCGGTCTTCGATGATCCAAGAGCCCGCTTGCCAGCGAAGCATTGCGTGGGCGCCAGAAACGGTGGCCTCGGGGACCAAGATGTCTTGGTCGCCTCGCCTGCCGAATTGAAGCGTCGGCTGCTTCAGCGGAAAAAGCTGGCCCACGGTTTCGGAGGCGTTGGTGGCGTACGTCACGAGGAGCGACTGCGCGCCCGGCGCAAACTGCTGCGCCGCCGAGCGACCGAGCGGAGCGCCGGGATCGAGCCTGTCGCGCGGCACTTGAATGGGGCTCGTGGTCAACGTCGTCGGGTTGAAGAACCGTAGGTGACGCGCCATCGGCCGCATCGCGGGATCGTCGCTGAGGCAACGGTAGATCTGCTTCACCTCGTCGATCGACAAGCCGCTCGGCACGTCGAACATGATCTGCAACTTCATCGACTTCGCGCGCGGCTTGGACCCCGGCTCGGGCACGCGGCACGTCCACATTTCCCAGAGCGTCAGGCCGAGCGCGTAGACGTCGTCTTCGGGGCTCGCGCCGCCCGAACGAAGGCGTTCGGGCGACATATAATTGGGAGTCCCGCCGTCGGGCGGAGCGCCTGGCCGTCGCGCCGATACACGCGCGCGCTCTTGTGCGAAGCCAAAGTCGAGAATGACCGCTTTGTCTTCGGTCACCATCACGTTGCCAGGCTTGAGATCGCCGTGCACCAGGCCTTGCTGGTGGATCGCCGCAAGCCCGGCGCAGACTTCGCTCGCGATCTTGCGGAATTCGTCCTGTTTGTAGCCGCCCTGGGCCTTGCGCCGGCGGATGTGCGTGTGGAGCGTTTGCCCCGCGATATGCTCCATCACCAGGATCGGACCGAAAGGGCTCGGCGCCAGATCGTGCACGCGACAGACGTTGGGATGGCTCACCGAACGCGCGTGCAGGAGCTCCTGCCGCATGGCCTCGTCGTCGCCGGGCATCTTCGCCTCTTCGCGGACGATCTTGAGCGCGACCGTTTGCTGGGTGCTCCGATCGAAGGCGAGAAACACCTCCCCCATGCCCCCCTTGCCGAGGCTCTGGCGAATCTCATAACGATCGTTGATGACCGACCCCTGACTGATGGGGGGGGTACTGGTCCTGGAGTTTTCGGACATCGAGAGGACCCTCGTTCGAGCTCACGGGCTCATCGGAGGGGCTCGATCAGGGTCGTCGATCTCGAAGCTTTCCGCAACGTTTGAGTCGCACCGAGCCCGAAAAGGGCGGGGGCGGTCGCCCAGGGACCACGCGGGCTTCGAACCTCAGGAGCTCACCTGAGGTTCGAGCCGGGCGCGCTCGACTCAGTAACGGTACTGCCAAATGAGGTCGAGAACCGAACGCCCGGCGTCGCCGCGGGTGACGGTCACGGACCAGTTTCGGCGAAACCGCCAATCGAGGGTGAGGAGGATGCGGTCGGGGAGCTCGTTCAACGTGGGTTTGCGGGTCCGAAAGCTGAGCTGGGCGGTGACTTTCGGCGAGAGCTGGTAGGCGACCTCCGGCGTGGGGCCACGTGCGTCGGAGCTGACGCGGGTGGTGAGCTTGGAGGGCACGACGTTGGACAAGACCTGGTTTACGCCCGTGCTCACCTGCCCGAGCGCGAGGGCGGTGCCTGCGTTGGCCGTGCCGCGCGTCTGCGTCGTAAAACCTGCCGCCGGCGATGCCGTCTCAGCGGTACCGAAGAGGAGGATGGCCAAGATGTCCGCGCGCGAGCGGGCGGGTTCCGATCGAAGGCCGAGGACGCCGGTGCGAAGCGGTCCCACGTAGTCGACGAAAATGCGGGTCGCATCGGGGCCGTCCCACCTCGCCGTCACGTTGACGTACGGGTTGCCGGGGTCATCGCCTTCGAACCGAGCCACGCCATGCTCGATTTCGAACGTCTTGCCGAAAACTTCCACCGCTCCGCTGCGAAACTCGACCGAACCCGAAACGCGAGCTTCGTCGGTGAGATCGACGACGGGCTGACCGCCGAGCACCATCCGCATGGTCTGCCCTCGCGTGAGCTTGACGTCTTGCCCGAGATAAAAAGTGAGGTGCCAGGAAAGGGCGTCGTCGGCGCGCTTTGCCTGGGGCACACCGAGCGCGACGGGAACGAGCTTGCCTTCGCCGTCGCCGATGCCGACGCGAATGCCGTCGTGGTCAGCGAGCGCTTGAACGTCGCGCGACGACGATTCGGGAATGTCGGTATGGAAGACAGGCACGTCGACGTCGACCTTGACGGTGTGATCGCCGTCCATCTTGGCGTGCAGCATGAGGGTGCCGAACGCATCTCCGACGGAGACGCCTTCGAGCGTGAGCGGCACCGCCTCTTTTTCGGCCACGCGCAGCGTTCCTTCGCCGGAAACGAACGAGAAGCCTTTGAGCTGCATGGAGCCAGAGGCCGTGAGCCGGCCGGTGACGCCGCTCGCAGCGACGTCGGAGACCTCGACCTGCCCGCCTTCGGCGACGCGAATCTGCGCCGTGGCCTTCCGAAACTCCTGCCCGATCTCGGGAATTTGGAAGATGCCGTCTTTGAGCTCGAACGCGCCTTCGACCGTCTGTTTGACCGCTTCGTTTCTCTTTTCTTCGTGAAGGTGGAGCGTGCCCCGCAGATCGCCGTCGAAGTAGGTAAATACCCCACGAAACAGGAGGGGATAGAGCGCCGCAGCGCGAAAGGCGCGCGCGTCGAGGTAGAGGTCTACGGGGGCTCCGTGATCGATGGCGGGGACGACGGGCGACGGCCACTCGAGACGCGCCGACGCCGTCGCCGATGCGCCTCCCCCGTCGGCTTGATCGAGCTTGGCGCTCGCCACGATGCCGTTTTTGGCTACCCGTAAGTGAACCTGACCTTGCGGAAAGGCGGCGCGCTCGACCATCACGTCGCGGAGCTCGATTTGTCCGAGCACTTCGGGATCGCGACCGAGCCCGGTGAAGCTGAGCTTGCCGCTGGCGCTGCCGGCCACTTGGCTCTCGGCGAGCGCCGGAATGCTGGCGAGCGGAAAACGGAAGAGCTCCGCGGAGCCGCTCGCTTGCCATGGATTCGCG
>DATEMX010000303.1:0-4751 GCA_035275365.1 Polyangiaceae bacterium
GCGCGCGCGCCCGAGAGGTGACTTGCATCGGCGGTCTCGGCCACGAGACCTGCGGGTTCGATCTCGAAATAGGATAGCGATCTGCGAACATTCGGCGATCCAGTCGCCGCGAAGCTCGAGCAGGGGACATGCGGCATCTACTCCCATATCTCGAGCGCGTCCGGCATGGACGAATGCGTACACACTAACCCCTAGTAGAATTGAGCTGGACTCGCAGCGGCACGCGTGCCAAGCGTGAAGCTCCGCTGACTCGGCTCGACGATGGGGGGATGTTCATGCGGATCATCTTTGCCGTTCTGAACTTGCCGCTTGGGTACAAGCTTCTCGGCGTCGTCCTCGCGTTCGGAGGGGCATTGGGAATTGCGTACGCGCGCGCCCGCTACCTTTTTACTCCCGGAGTCGCCTCGAACGCGCACCACGTGATCGAATCCGCGTGCAGCCAGTGCCACACGCACGCAGGCGCGCTCGATAACCGGGGATGCCTCGCCTGCCACCAGCGTTCGCCGGACGAGACACACCCGCCCGCGCTCTTCGACGATCCTCGATGGGCCGCGCGGCTCGAGGTCGTCGACGCGACCCGCTGCGCCGCGTGCCACATCGAGCACGCCGGCTTCCAAGCTACACAAATGCAATCCGGCCTGTGCTTTGGATGTCATGACGACGTGACCCAACGCAAGCTGAGCCACTCGCGCTTCACCTCGACGTCCTGTCACGATGCGGGATGCCACAACTACCACGACAACACGGCGCTTTCCCGAGCCTACGTGCAGAAGCACCTCGATGAGCCGGATCTGCTTCCATCGGCGCGCGTGCCCGCGCGCGAACGGCACTTCGCCGCGCCCGTCGTTCCCGTCGTTCCCGCCGGACTCGCCGCCGACCGGGCCATCGTTCTGTCGTGGTCCACGAGCGCGCACGCAGGCCAGGACGTCGGCTGCCCCCGATGCCATTCGACGCCCGATGGCCGGGCGGTCTCCCGCCCGGACGAGACATCCTGCGCCGATTGCCACGAGGCAGCGGCCCAAGGGTTCGCGCATGGAAAGCACGGCGCGCGCGCGGCGGTCGGGCTCGGACCGCTCGCGCCTAGAATGGCGCGCCTCGCGATGAAGAAAACCAGTGGAGGCGCCTCGCTCGGGTGCGGCGCTTGTCACGACGTCCACTCTGTCGAGACCCGCTCGGCGTCTGTGCGCGCATGCCTCGGCTGCCACGACGACGAGCACTCACGCAGCTACGTCGGATCGCCGCACGAACGCCTCGTTCGGACCGAGAGCGACGAGACAGCCATAGTCACCTGTGCCACCTGCCACCAGCCTCGTCGTCGGGTCGAAAGCGCGGGCAAACGGCGAATCGCCGTGGAGCACGACGTGTCGCTCATGATCCGCGAGCGGGACAAAATGCTCGCCGCCGTTTGCGTCGGGTGCCACGGCCTCCCGTTCGCCATGGCCTCGATCTACGACGAGAAGCTCGTCCGCAGCAATTTCTCGGGCAAGCCCGCGAGTGTTCATCCAACCGTCGCCCTCATCGGCGCCGTCAGCCGAGAAGCGAAATGACCGAGCATGATTCTCGGTCATTTTCGCTCCTCGACCCTTCGGGGCGGCGCGCGCCGTGCAAAGCGTCGTTTTCGGGGGCCCCGCCCCACGCGGCTCTCTTTCGTTCGAAACGGACGTGTTCGCGACTCGCGAACACTCATTCAGCGGGGGAGCGAAACCCCTCGAGACAGGAGTGAAGCCATGAACCGTTCCTACATATTCGTCACCTTTGCGTTCCTTTCCGGAGCGTGCCGAACGGCGCCGTCGCCTTCTGGTATCACGCCCGAACAGGCCGCGGATTTCGTGCACACGGTCCTCGAGGCTAACCGCGCAGTCTACGCCGAGGAGGTCGTGCATCGGCTGCAGGATGTCGAGCACGTCGTCCGCGCCGACGAGAAGTTCCGCGAAGAGAAGGCGCTTCCCCTTCCCTCGCAAATGTTCCGGCTCGCCGCGAAGCGTGTCGGCGAGCGAGCGGCGTTTCGGTTCGCTCTCATCAGTCCGTGGGCCATCAACAAGGCCAACATGCCGGCCACCGAGTTCGAGCGGCGCGGCATGGACACCGTCGCCAACACCCCGGATGCTCCTCACCGCGCCTACCAGACGGTGAACGGTAAACGCTATTTTACCGCGCTCTACGCCGACCGCGCCGTTTCGCAGGCATGCGTCCGCTGCCACAACGAGCACGCTGAGAGTCCACGCAAGGACTTCAAGTTGGGCGACATCATGGGCGGGGTCGTAGTTTCTTTGCCGCTCGAGTAGCCACCATGCAGCCCACGTTCTTACCTGCATCACCCGCATCGACGGAAACCGCGCTGGCGCCGCCGTCACGGCCGCGCCGCGTGGCGCCTGCCGGCGTCGGCCGCGAGCTCCTGTTGCTCGCGCTGCTCTTCGGCGTCACTCTGCCGTTGTTCGCCTCTCTCGTACTCGGACACGGCCCCCTCGTGGCGCTCGGACCGATTCGCGCACATCGCTTCCGAGGCGAGATCAGCGGCTTCTTGGCCCTCGCCCTGATCGTGTCGCAATTCGCATTTTCGGCTGGCAAGCGCCTCGCTCGAACGCGGCCCTTCGAGCGGTGGCGTTTCGTGCACCAAGTGATCGCCGCTCCCCTTCTCGCCGCCGTGGTCGTGCACACGGGCGGTTCGGCGGGCGCGCACACGAACCGCTATCTTTTGATCGCGCTCGTCGCCATCTGCGTGATCGCGCAGATCGGTCACGTGCTCAAGGCCCACGCGCGGACTGCGTCGCTCCGAACGCGATCGCCTCCGGCCATCGAGCTCGATCACAAGCTCAATGGTGAAGGCGGGTGGATCCACCGAGCAGGTGTTCACCTTCACGTCGTTCTCGCTGTTGTGGTCGCGCTCCTCGTGGCTCTTCACGTGGCGCTCGTTTACGGGTTCTGACCTGGAGTCGAGGAGTGTAGAGCGGCTCCGGGGTCGTCGATTTCGTCGTGGTCGGGCGACATTTGGCGGCCGCCTCGAGAAACTCGAGCACCGCCTCGGAGGAATGAGGGAATCCTTTCGACGACGGCGCTGGGATGTTGCTCGAGGCGTTCGAGCAACACGTCGAAGTACGGGAGGTCGATGCGCCCGGATCCTCGCGAGCGCGGGGCACTGGAAGCCGGCGACTATAGAAGAGTCTGCCCAGGCCGACAGCGCCGCGCGCGCTAGGATCACTAAGACGTTGCGTCGGCGGCGACCGGCGCGTCGCTCGCGGCTTCGCTGCCGGCGTCGACGGTCGGGAACGGACCAGTGAATCCCGTGGGGTAGAGCTGCAGAGCGGAGACGATCTCGCGCGTTTGACAGGGGCTCGACCAGAAGAGCTTCACCACCGCCTCGCCGCCGTTCTCGCGGTAGGCGACGCGGATGTCGTACTTCTGACCCGCGGTGAGCGTCACCGTGCCGGTGTCTTCGAGCGCGGCATGGTCGGTGAAATTGTCGATGACCAGTTTGCCGTCGACCCACAAGCGAACGCCGTCGTCGGACACGGTGTGGAAGGTCATGAGACCCGAGTAACGCGGCTGAATTTGCCCTGGAGAACTTATCGGCACCGATGGTGGCGTCGGGCGAGCCCGAGCCGTAGTCGAAGTTGATGGCCTCGGCCGTGCGCGTGAGCTTGAGATCGGTGAAGTCGGCGGTGTCGTAGTACTGGAGTGGAGACAGGCACTACATTCCTGGCGCCCCGCAGAGCTGGCTCTCCACACGCCATTTCGTCAAGAGTCCACCGCGCTCGCGTCCCCCTCAGAACTTCGCAAAAAAGTTGTAGATCGCCGGCACCGAGAGGCTGTCTTGCCGGTCGTGGCCTTTGCCCTTCGTTTGGCACCAAACCACGGGGTAACCGGTCTTGCAACCCTGGTATTCGACGCACGGACTGGGCATGACCGGCTTGGTCTCCGTGCTGCAGCCGTTGAGCTTGAGCAGGCGATCGCGCGCCACGATGCCGCAGGCAAGGGTGTTCGTCGAGTCGCCCTCATCGTGGATGCCGATTTGAGCGATGTTGTGCTTGTCGCAGATGGCCGGGTCGAGCCTGTTGTCGTCTGGCCAACAACCGGAGATGTTGCCTTGCGCGCGCAGAATGCTCGAGCGCTGACAGCCGAGCACGTTGCTGTACCACGAGCCGCTGCTGTGCCCCGACACGAAGATGCGATTCTGATCGATACAGTAGTCGGCTTCCAACACCTTCAGCATCTCGTCGAAGAACACGACGTCCTTGGAGTCTGCCGTGTAGACGAAACATCGTCCGTCCGGGCTTGCCCCGACGACAATGGCGTCGGCACCGGGCGCGTTGAACAGCGGCGCGGCGCCGTTGCCCTTGCCACCGCAGCCGGGAAACGTGAACATCAACCGATACGGCTTCATCGGGTCGTAGTTCTGTGGCAACCGCACGAAGTACTCGCGCTGGATCATTTGGGCCGTGATCGTTTTACGCACATACGTACCGAGCGCTTGATTCGCCGGTTTCATGCAGCCCGTGCTCGGTTTCACCGAGTTGTCCGGCCCTCCGCCGGTACCACCACCGTCGGCTCCGCCGCCGGCATCATTGACGCCACCACCGCCGTCAGATGCGACCGACATGCCGGCCGCTCCGCCGCTCAGCGCTCCGCCCACGCCTGCCGACGTCGTCGTGCTGCCCGCCTCCCCGCCGACACTCTCGTCGCCTGCACCGGTACCGGTACCGGTACCCGTTCCGGTTTGCGTCCCGCTGCTGCCGGTCGGGCTCACGTTGCCG
>DATEMX010000304.1:0-3962 GCA_035275365.1 Polyangiaceae bacterium
CCTTGGTCGAAAATAGGTGGGAGCTTTCCCGAGCTCGCGCGAGGTGTACGGTAAGGAGGCTCAATGACCGAGCTTCATGCTCGGTCGTTTAGCGCAAGAGCTGCTCGACCTCGCGCCCGACGACTTCTTCTTCGCCGTCGCCGTAGCCGCCGTGAACGAAGCGGATGATGCCCTTCTTGTCGACGACGTAGCTCGTCGGCATCTTGTCGAGCTTGTAGCGCGGGCTGACCGAGTTGCCGTCGTCCCAGCCGATCGGAAACCTCACGCCCGTTTTCTTCACGAAGGCTGCGATCCCGTCTTTGCTTTCGTCTTCTGAAAGCGCGTAGACGACGAGCGAGCCGCCGCGCCGATCGGCGAGCGCCTGGAGCCTGGGGAACGATTTTTCGCACGGCTTGCAGTAGGTCGCCCAGAAGTCGACGATGAGCACCTTGCCCTTGGCGCTCTCGGGCGAGAGCGTTCCGCCGCCGAAGAGCCCTGGGCGCGAGAAGCCGGGCGCGTGGACGCCAACCATGGCGTGTCCGTCGCCGCTCGGGGCGTGGCCGCCCCCCATGCCCGCCCCGCAACTGCACGAAACGAGAGAAACGAAAAAGCCGAGGGCACTCCTCATCGCCGCCTTGTTCATATCGCTCCCAGACCTACCGACGAACACTACACTGCCGCAGGTTCGCGCGGTGAGTGTTCGCGAATCGCAGCCACCAAGACGTCGGAATTCGCAGGAACGACGGCCTTGCAGATCACCATGCCGCCGCTCCCGGGTCACAGCCAGAGGTCGATGATCTTCTCGAGCGAGCTCACTGGCACGAGGTCGAGACCGCCGCGCTCGGCGTCGGTCAGCCGCTCCGCGCTCGAGGCCGGCAGCAAGGCGCGCCGAAAGCCCATGGCCCGAGCCTCGGCGAGCCGCGCCGCCACGCGCGCCACGCCTCGCACTTCGCCAGCGAGGCCCACTTCGCCGAATGCGACGGCATCCTCGGCGAACGGATGGCCGCGAAACGACGACGCGACCGCGAGCGCGACCGCCAGATCGAGCGCCGGCTCGTCGATGCGAACGCCACCGGCCACGTTCACGAAGACGTCACAAGAAGAGACCTCGACCGACGCGCGCCGCGACAGCACCGCGAGCAGCATCGCCAGCCGAGCTCCGTCGACGCCGTTGGCGGTGCGGCGTGGGCTCGCGAAGCCCGGGGCTCCGACGAGCGCCTGCACCTCGACGAGCAGGGGGCGCGCGCCCTCGGCGGTTGCCGCCACCACCGAGCCCGAGGCGCCCCGCGGACGCTCGGCCAGAAAGAGCGCCGAGGGTTGCAGCACCTCGCGCATACCGTCGGCCGTCATCTCGAAGACGCCGACTTCGGTCGCGGAACCGAATCGGTTCTTCGTGGTCCGAAGAGCTCGAAACGAGTGGCCTCGCTCGCCTTCGAAGGAAAGAACGGTATCGACCAGGTGCTCGAGCACCTTGGGCCCGGCGAGCTGCCCCTCCTTGGTGACGTGACCCACCAGAAACGTCGCGATGCCTTCGCGCTTGGAGAGATCGGTCAGGCGCGCGGTGACTTCGCGGAGCTGGGAGACGGTGCCGGCGGCCGACTCGAGCGAATCGGATCGAATGGTTTGCACCGAATCGACGACGAGCGCCTTGGGGCGCACTTCGCGAACGGCGCGCTCGACCTCGGCGAGGTCGCCCTCGGCCAGCACCATGAGATTCTTCGGTCCTACGCCGAGCCGGCGCGCGCGCTGGGCCGTTTGCCCCGCCGATTCTTCGCCCGAAACGTAGAGCGCCGTCACGCCCCGCAGAGCGAGCCCCGACAGCGCTTGCAAAAGAAGCGTGGATTTGCCGACGCCCGGATCGCCCCCCACCAGCACCACGGCGCCGAGCACCGCGCCGCCGCCGAGCACACGGTCGAGCTCGCCGATGCCCGTGGCGATGCGCGCGGACGCGTCGGCGGCGATGTCACCGAGCAGAACCGGCCCCGCGTTCGCCAAGAACGCGCGCGAAGAAGGCGACGCCGCGGGCACGCGCTCCTCAACGAACGTGTTCCACCCCCCGCAGCCGAGGCATTTGCCGAGCCACTTGACGCTCGTCGCGCCGCACGCCTGGCAAACGAACTGCGTCGAGGTCTTCGCCATTCGCACCTCAGCGCGCCGAGACCGACGTCAGTAGAGCACGCCCATGAACCAGCGAATCGTGTGGGCCGTCGACGTCTCGGGCAGGCCCGTGGGGAGCGGGAGGTAGTTGAGGCCGGCGAGCGGGAAGAGCACGCCGTATTGCGCCATCGTGAAGAAGCCGCCCATCTTGTTGGGGTTGTCGTTGAGCGAGCCGTCTTTCGACTGGTAGTAGACCGTGAAGTCGAGCTCGATGCCGAGATCGCGAGCGTGCCCCGGCGTCTGCATGAACTCACTCGCGCGCGTCCAGATGAGGGCAGCGCCGCCGCCGAGCTTCTGACCTTCGGCGTTGCGCGAAAAGTCGTACTCGACCGACGGGCGAAAGTAGTACTCGCCCTGCACGCGGCCGAGGATGTTGCGGTTCAGGATGAGGTCGATGCGGTAATCGGGATGAAAGCGGAACTCGCTGTAGGCGCGATTGCCGGCGACCCGTTTGCCGAGACCCGAGGTGCCGCCCGTGCGCGAGGGCACGAGCGTGTTGGTGGCCTGGGTGTCGGGGACGATGCCCGAATCTCCCGACGCCCAGCCAAAGCCGAACTGGAGCCGCAGACGATTCTCGATGGCCTTGAGCTCCGTCTGCGCGGCGATGCCGAACTGCCGAACGGTCGCCGACTCGCTGTTGCCGGGGTTGTCGATGTTGCCGGCCACCATCGTGCCCTCGGCTTCGAAGCGGAACTTCTTGTAGAGCAGTTGAAACCAGAGGTCGGGCGTGTAGAGGCGAAGGCCGCGCCGAACGAGCGGCGACGCGGCGGTAGGGGAGTACGGTAGGGCCGTTGTCTCCGATGCGGCTCCGGGGGCGAGCACCTGATCGCGGTAGGCAAAGTAGACGCCGCCGTTGATCACGGCGTCGCCGCGCGCGAGATCGAGCTTGGCGAGCTCGGGGCTGCGCTTGCGCGCCACCATGGCGACGTATTGGTTGACGTCGTCGAGCTGCGCGAGATCGTAGGGTTGACCGCCCACGACGCTCTCGTAGGTGGCGCTCGTCGCGCCGTCGTTCGGAAAGTCCCAAGCGCCGGACGCGTAGAGATCGAGGCTCTTGATCCCCGTCGTGAACATGATGCGGTCGACCGTCGACTGCCAATCGGAGTCGTAGCCGTCGCCGCTGTTTTCGAGCATGCCGAGGCCCCAGTGGCTGGGCATGCGACCGAACCGGAGCTGGCCCAGCGGCGTGGCGTATTCGCCCCACGCTCGCTTCACGGCGACGCTGTTCTTGAAGCTGTTGGTGCCGGCGATCGGTTCGACCTGGGTGGTGGCGACGGCGCCGATGGGAACGTACGGGTTGTTGCGCCCTCGGTAGGCCTCGAAAGCGTTGGGAGCCACCAGGTTGTTGTTGACGAAGCCGCCGGGCGTCGAACCGAGGACCAAGTTGTCGAGCAGGTCGATCTGCGAAAGAATCCGCAGGTTGTCGCTGATGTGCAGCTCGGGATTGACGCGGAAGCGCATGTTGGCGCCCGCTTGGCTCTTGTCCTCGCAGTTGGCCACCTTCGAATCGCCGCATTGCTTGATGGCGACGGCCTGACCGTCGGTGGACACGTAGCTGTTGTCGAGGGGTTGGGGCCAAAGCGCAGCGTCGGGCGGGTCGATGCGACCGAGCGCAAAGCCGTGAAAGAGCTCCGCGCGGACGCGCAGATAGCCGTGGAGCTCGAACGCGGGCCGCGAATGTACCCACCAGTCTTCCGCGTAGACCTCTCTGGGACTGGCGCCGATGGAAGCGTCGGTCGTGCGGCGCTCCGTGTCTTTTGGTTCGGCCAGAGGGACCACTTGAACCTGCGGGCGCACCGCCGGCGGCGCGCCCTTGGGCGCCGGTG
>DATEMX010000305.1:0-2867 GCA_035275365.1 Polyangiaceae bacterium
CGACGGCTTCCATCGCCGCTTCAACGGCGACCACAAAACGCTCGGCGGCAAGTACCCATTCAACCTTTGGCAGATCGGCGACTACATCGTCGACGACTACGAGTTCTCGCTCGAGCCGAACTTCACGTCGGGCAGCTACAATGTCTTCTACGGGCTTTTCGTCGGCGAGACGCGGCTCAAGGTCAAGACGGGAAAGCACGACGACAACCGCATCGAGGCGGGCTTTCTCCGCGTGCAGTAGTCGCGCGCTCGCTTGATTCGATGCGCGTCGTGCTCAAGGGAACGGCGCACCCGCCGTAGGACCGTGTGTCGGCCCGTTTCTTTCACGAAGCGCGGGTCTAGCACTACTGCCGCAGACTTTGGCAGGAGCCAATCACGATCATCCAAAAATGCTAGGCTATCTTTCACACGGAGGCGCCCCTGGCTGAGTCGGACCGCAGAGTTTTCCCGCGTCTGAACGTGCCGATGCTTTGGAGATCGCCCGGTTGGGTCGCCAAGTTCAGCCGTACCGTGAACATGAGCCAGGGCGGCGCCCGCGTATACAGCGACGAAGAGCTCAAGATCGGCACAAAGCTGAACCTCGAGCTCTTGGTCACGCCCGGCAGTACGGTGCAGGTGCTCGCGCGGGTCGCATGGATCGAAGAGCTCGGCGCTTTGGGCCCGGCCCGATTCGACGTCGGGCTCGAGTTTCTCGACGTGCCCGAAGAGATGATGTCTCGTCTCGGTGAGATCCTCAAAAAGGACGAAGACTATCGTCGACAATTGGAGACTCCCGAACCTCCCGATCCGGTGTGGGACGACGAGGATGACGAAGACGACGAAAAGAAGCAGTGACACCCGGGCGATTCGGAGCTAGGCGGGTAGCTGTGAAGGACGAGGCCGAGAGCGAACCCCCGGATCAAGACGAGCAGGACGCCGCGGAATCCGCGTCGGGTCCCGAGCGTCGGCGAACGGGTCGGTTCGATGTCACTTGGCAGGTCGACTGCGAAACCGAGGACACCTTCCTCTACGCCTACATCACGAACATTTCCGAGATGGGGATCTTCGTGAAGACCGACAAACCGCTGCCCGTGGGCACGCAACTGGTGCTCCGGTTCGCGCCGCCGAGCGAGAAGGGCACCTTCGTTTTGAGCGGGATCGTGCAGTGGCTCAACCCCATAAGGCCGCTCGGTGAGAACTTGAACCCCGGTATGGGCATCCGGTTTCAGTCCCTCCTCCCAGAAGACCGCGAGCGAATCGTGGAGGCCGTTCGTACGATCGCGTACGTCCGTCAGTCGGAGAAGAATTGACCGGGGTGCATTTGCCCCCGTCTTCGACAGGCAAACCTCGATGGGAATCGGCGAGAGCGCGGACAAGGAAATCGGAGAGCTGCTCGGTGAGCTCGACACGCTGCTCAAGAACCCCGATATCGGCGCCGAGCTGACGGCGCGCGGCATCAACACCAGCTTGGCGCTGCTCGTGGCCGACGCTCTGCGGGCGTATCTGCAGGGGCACAAGAAGGAAGCCGCCGAAGACTTGGCGACGGCCTCCGAAGAAATCCTCGCGCGGCTCGCGTCGGCGGCGGCCTCGTCGCGCATCACCTCTTAGCAACTACTGGGTCAAAGCCTCGCCATATCGTTGAGCGGGTACGTTCGGCAATTGCCGATCGCGATCTGACAGCGCCAAGACCCGACCCGGTAATGTTAGGCGTCTTCGCTCGTGCTATAGCGACGTTCATGAAGCCGCCGTGGTTACGGGTTCGCGCGCCGGGTGGCGACCGGTATCACGAGCTCCAGAAGACATTTCGCGAGCTCAAGCTCTTTACCGTCTGCGAAGAGGCTCGGTGTCCCAACGTCGGCGAGTGCTGGCGCGAGGGCACCGCCACGGTGATGCTCCTCGGCGACGTATGCACGCGCGGATGCAGGTTTTGCGCGGTTACCACCGGTCGGCCCGGTCCGCTCGATCAGGAAGAGCCCGAGCACGTCGCGCAGGCGATCGGCACGATGGCGCTCCAATACGTCGTGCTCACCATGGTCGATCGCGACGATCTCCCCGACGGCGGCGCCGCCATGGTGGCGCGCACGGTGCGCAGGTTGAAGGAGCTGCGCTCCGATTTGCTGGTCGAAACGCTGGTCGGCGATTTCCAGGGGCAAAACGATCCGATCGACACCGTCGTCGACGCCGCGCCCGACGTCTTCGCGCACAACGTCGAGGTCGTGCGCCGCATGACGCGCCGCGTGCGCGACGTCCGCTGTGGATACGACCGCTCGCTCGGCGTGCTGCGGCGCGCCAAAGAGCGCGCGCCGGCTCGCGTCACGAAGTCGTCGATCATGGTCGGCATGGGCGAGACCGACGACGAGGTACTCGAAACGCTGGCCGACCTGCGCTCGGCCGGCGTCGACATCGTCACGCTGGGGCAATATCTGCGCCCGACGCCCAAACACCACGAAGTCGTTCGATACGTCACCCCCGAAACCTTCGCCGAGTTCGAGAAATCGGCCCTTTCGATGGGCTTTCCCTACGCGGCGTCGGGTCCGCTCGTGCGATCGAGCTATAAGGCCGCCGAGGTGTTCGTGCGCTCCGTCCTGCGCCCGGCCGGGGGACACGAGGGCGTGCTCGAGGCTCGCCTCGCCGAGGCCCGCGCCGCTGCCGCTCGCGTGGCGAGCTGGGTCCCCGCGCCGACGGTGAGCGAGCTCGCCGCACGCGAAGCAGTGAACCTGCTCGAGGGTCGAGAGAGTGGCCTCATCACGCTGCGGCGAAAGCCCGCGTAAGCTTTTTCGCGTTTCCCGCCGCGGGCGGATTCGGCTAGGCTCCCGCCTTCGTGGGAGAAAAACCATGTCAGTCGCGGACGAACGATTGCTCGAGAAAGTCGCCCGGGGCTTGAACGA
>DATEMX010000306.1:0-15935 GCA_035275365.1 Polyangiaceae bacterium
GTCGACCGATTCAGCGGTGGCACGTCTGTCGGCACGTCGCTTTGGGCTGGGGCGAAGCCCCCGGTGAAAAAGAACCTAAAGTCACTACGGACAGACGGGCGCCGACGAGATCGTCCAGAAGCTTTCGTCGATCGTATTCGCGAATGTGCCATTCGACGCCGCGGCTTTCGTGCTGTCGGCGGTGAGCTGTCCCGAGCCTTCGTCGAAGCGGTAGTAGGCTGCGAGGTTAGCCTCCGAACCCGTGAGGACCTTCCTCATGTTAGCGGTGATTTCGGCTTCCGAGCGGACGGTCGACCAGATGCGAACCTCGTCGATTTGGCCGTAGTAGTAGCGGCCGTCGATGGGGTTGCCGCCGATCCAAATGCTCGGGTTGGCCGTGAGCGATTCGACTTGCTCGGTGGCCACGGGCGTCGCGTCGGAGACGCCGTCGACGTAGAGGGAAATCAGACCGCTCGACTTCGATCGCGTTGCTGCGACGTGGTGCCAGTTGCCGTCGTTCAACGTTGTCGTGCCGAAGATCGAGTAGTCGGCGCTGCCGTTCAACACGCCGTCTACGCCCGCGCCTACGCCAAACGCAAGCTTGTCTCCGACGAGCGACATCCCGAAGTCGACGTCGGCGCCGGCGACGTCGGCGTAGACGAGGGGTGTCCCCTCCCAATAATTGTCGCCGAACGCGGAGGCCGTGTCGTATTTGATCCATGCCTCGAGGGTGAAGTCGTCCTGCACCGATCGGGGCGTGTCCACGTAAGGGCCGCCGTTCAACATGAGGGCGTATTTGGCGCACGTCATCGGCGGTCCGGCTTCGGCGTCGGCCGCGCTGGCTTCGGCGGAGGCATCGGGCGTTTCCGAGCCAGCCGCACCGCTTGACCCGCCTGCGCCGGCCGACCCGCTTCCGCCCGAACCTCCCGAACCGCCCGTACCCGCGGCGGTCGTCGCTCCGCCGGAGCCTCCCGTTCCTGCCGTCGTCACGCCCGCGCCGCCCGCGCCGCCCGATCCGGCTGCCGTGCTCGAGTCCATGCCTGCGTCCTTCTTCGTGGCGGGGGGGTCCTCGACCTCACACCCCACCAGTGCAACACCGCCGACTCCGGCAAGAAACGGAATTATTTTAAATATTTGCATTATTCAATCCTCCATACACTTCTCGGCGCGCTCGAGCAATCCAAAGTGCGAATCTGCTCTAGAAATGGTTCACTTTTCTTCTTTACGTGGAAAGTAAAGGGCGACTATGGACGCGGTCGAGCATGAGTGCATTGTTGGTTCGCTCGGCCATCGACGATCAAGCACATGCCTTCGCGTCCCGCCAGCCGACCTCTTGTGATAAACGCGAAAGACGCGAAGCGGCTCATTTCCCCACCTCAAGCGATTGCGAAGCTCAAAAGGAACCGCCGATGTTCGGAACGAAATTTCCTCGGCAGACGTGGACGAGGCGATCGGTGCTATTCGCGCTGGGCCTCGCTGCGGCGGGATGCTCCAGGGGTGTGGCCGATGATCAGATGGTCACCGTGGGGGCCTATTTCAGCCTGTCGGGGAGGGACTCGACGTTCGGAATCGATAGCCGCGAGGGCATCGAGATGGCGACGGACGAGGTCAACGTCGCCGGCGGCGTGAAGGGCAAGAAGGTCCGCGTCCTTTTCGAAGACGACAAATCCAACGCGCAAGAAGCGTCGAACAAGGTCCTCCAGCTCATCGATCGCGACAAGGTCATCGCTCTCTTGGGAGAAGTGGCGTCGAGCCGGTCGAAGGCGGGCGGGGTCGTCGCGAACAACAAGCACATCCCGATGGTGACGCCGTCGAGCACCAACGTAGAGGTCACCCAAGGCCGCGAGTACGTGTTCCGCGCTTGCTTCACCGACGACCTGCAAGGCAAGAGCGCCGCGCATTTTGCCGTCGAAAAGCTGGGCAAAAAGAAGCTGGCCATCCTCTACGTCGCGCAGGATTCCTACTCCTCCGGCCTCGCGGCGTCGTTTCGCGAGGTGACCCAGAAGCTCGGCGCGCAGATCGTTGCCGACAAGGGTTACCAAAAAGACGAGACCAACTTCACGACGTACCTGAACGAAATCAAGGCGCAGAACCCCGAGCTCGTGTACGTGCCGAACTACTACAACGACATGGTGGGCATCGCGCGCCAGGCCAAAGACGTCGGCTTCGCGGGCGGGTCGTTCTTGGGAGGCGACGGTTGGGATTCGGAAGACCTTTTGAAGGGCGCGGCGGCCGAGCTCGAAGGCGCCTATTTTACCAACCACTACGCCCCCGACGTCCCGTGGCCGAACTCGCAGGCGTTCGTGAAAAACTATCGGCAAAAGTACAACCGCGAGCCGTCGAGCCTTGCTGCCCAGGGCTACGACGCCGCCCGGATGCTCTACGACGCGATGTCGAGAGCCACCGGCCTCGCTCCCGATCCCATCAAAGACGCGCTCGCCGCCACCAAAGGCTTTCAAGGGGCAACGGGTACGATTAACATCGACAGAAATCGCAACGCCGAAAAACCTGTCGTCGTCGTTCAGATCAAGGGCGGTAAGTTCACGTACAGCTCGACGGCAGCGGGGGGATAAGCAAAAGGCCGAATGCTGGGGGCACTTCTCACGGGGTTGGCCCAAGGGGCAATGATTGCCCTCGTCGCGCTCGGCTACACCATGGTGTATGGCGTGCTCAAGCTCATCAACTTCGCCCACAGCGAAGTCTTCATGATGGGCGCGTATGCGGGCTTCTTCTTCATCGCGATGCTTGGTGGTCCGGAGCACCCCATCTTGGCGGCGGTGTTCGGGACCCTCGCGGCGATGGCATTGGCCGCTCTGCTCGGTATCTTGGTCGAGCGCGCCGCCTATCGTCCTTTGCGCGAGCGAGCTTCCAAGAGCAGCGCTCCGGGCAAAGGTGGCAACGTTCGAATCACGCCACTCGTCACCGCCCTAGGTGTCTCGGTGCTCTTGCAAAACCTGGCGCAGCTCCTCTTCAGCGCGCGTTACAAGTCATTTCCGCAACTCTTCGGGCACTCGCGCGTCGTCATCTTCGTGGTCGCCATCTTGGTGATGGGCGGCCTGCAGTTGCTCGTCTATCGAACTTGGATCGGCAAAGCCATGCGGGCGCTTTCGGCCAACGTCGAAGCAGCTCGGCTCATGGGAATCCGCACGGGAAGAGTCATCGCATTCACGTTTGCGGTCGGCTCGGCGCTCGCCGCGCTCGGCGCCGTTCTCTATTGCTTCGATCAGTCGCCGGTGTATCCCACGATGGGCGTCGTCATCGGAACGCGCGCATTCGTGGCGGCCGTGCTGGGTGGGATCGGCAGCATTCCGGGGGCGCTGCTCGGCGGCGGGCTCATCGGCGTCATCGGTGAGCTCGTGAAGCTCAGCGACTACTCAGGTGGGCAGGACGTCCTCATCTTCGTGGTCCTCATTCTCGTGCTTCTGAAACGCCCCGCTGGTCTCCTCGGCAAGAGCGGCGTCGAGAAGGTGTAGATCCGATGCTAGGCCTGGGTCTCTCGGCCCTCTTCATCCTCTTGAACGGCCTCTTCGTGGCGGCCGAGTTCGCGCTCGTCAAGCTGCGCGCCACGCGGGGCGCCGGCAAGAAGACGCCGTCGCGGAGCGAAGCGCAGCTCCACCAAGCCGTCGAGCGGCTCGACCGCTACCTGGGCGTCACGCAGGTGGCCATCACCTTGGCCAGCCTCGGTCTCGGTTGGATCGGCGAGCCCGCCATGTCGGAGCTCGGAAACGATCTCTATCAATCGGTGACCAAGACGGAGCTCGGCAACACGGGTCGAGCCATCGTCACCGCCGCGGCATTCGCCGTCTTGACGCTATTTCACGTGCTCTTCGGCGAGCTGGTGCCCAAGCTCATCGCCATTCAGCGTTCGAAGCAAGCGGCGATGGTGACCGTGCCCTTGCTTCGCTTCGCCTACTACGTTCTCTATCCGGGGCTCTGGGTTCTCGATGCTTGCTCACGCGCCGTTCTCAGGGTGATCGGCTTGCCCTTCGACGCCTACGGCGAGGCGGCGCTTTCGGAAGACGAGATCTTGGGAATCCTCGCGGCCAACGTGGCCCGCGAACCGCGGGCCGAGCAAAAGCAGGAGCTGCTCCGTCGCGTCATGCGATTTTCGGCGAGAAACGCGAAGACGGTGATGATCCCCAGGGTCGACGTCGCCTCGTTGCCCATCGAGACGCGCGGGTCTGCGGCCATCGAGTTCGTGAGGCAACAGCAATACTCGCGCGTGCTTCTCTACAAGGGCGACTCGCTCGACGAAGTGGTGGGATACCTCTACGCCAAGGATCTCGTGTTCAATCACGAAGCTTTGGCGCTCGAGAACCTCGATTCGATCCGGCGCGACGCGCTGTTCGTGCCGGAGGCCCAAGGGCTCTTCGACGTGCTCCAGAACATGCAGCAGACCCAGACGCCGTTCGCCGTTGTCGTCGACGAGTACGGCGGCACGAGCGGCATCGTCACGATGGAAGATCTGCTCGAGGAAATCGTGGGCGAGATCCGCGACGAGCTCGATGACGAGGCGGCGCGCATCGAGAAGAAGGGTACCGCGTGGGAAATCGACGGACGCGTGACGTTGGGCGAGCTCTCGCCCATCGGCGTCGAGGTCGACGACGCCGACCGGAGCGAGTCGGTCGGCGCCGCGGTGATGGCGCGGCTGAAGCGCCTCCCGAGGATCGGCGACAAGGTCGACTTCGGCGGGATGACCGCGGAAGTGATGCACATTGCCCGAAGGCGCGTCACGCGCGTTCGCGTGGAAGCCGCTCCGCAGGAAGACGAGGCTACTCCACCGTGACGACCTTCGCCAGGTTGCGGGGCTGGTCGACGTCGGTGCCCTTGAGATCGGCGACGTAGTAGGCGAGGAGCTGCAGGGGCACGACGGTGATGAAGGGGAGCACCGCCTCGTCGACCTTGGGCACCCAGAGCACGTGCTGAGCGACGCGTTCGATCTCGTGATCGCCTTCGGTGGCGACCGCGATGACTTGGCCATCGCGCGCGCGAACCTCTTCGACGTTGGAGAGCGTCTTGTCGTATTGGGAGTCGCGCGGCGCGATCACGACGACGGGCATGGCTTCGTCGATGAGGGCGATGGGCCCGTGTTTCATCTCACCGGCCGCGTAGCCCTCGGCGTGGATATAGGCGATCTCCTTCAGCTTCAAGGCGCCCTCGAGGGCGATCGGGTAGCCGAGCCCGCGCCCCAAAAACAGCGTGTCGCGCGCGGTGTGGTAGCGCCGCGCGACGGCCAAGACGCGCCCGGCGTGGTCGAGCGTCGTGCGAATCGCCCCCGATACGCCGACGAGCGCTTGCAAGATTGCGCGCCCGCGTTCGGCCGATAGCGTCCCCCGGATGCGTCCGAGGTGAACGGCGACCATGAGGAGCGCCGCGAGCTGAGCGGTGAAGCATTTGGTGCTCGCCACGCCGATTTCGGGGCCAGCGTGAGTGTAGAGTGACCCGTCGGCGGCGCGCGGAATGGCGCTGTCGACGACGTTGCACACCGCGAGGATTTTGGCACCGGCTCTGCGCGCGGCCTTCACGGCGGCCATCGTGTCGAGCGTTTCGCCCGATTGGCTGACGGCGATCACGAGATCGTTCGGCGTGAACACGGCGTCGCGGTAGCGAACCTCGCTGCCGAGCTCGATGACCGTGGGCACGCGCGCGAGCTGCTCGATCCAGTGGCGCCCGAGCATGGTGGCGTAGTGGCTCGTCCCGCAAGCGATGAGGTAGACGCGCGAGAGAGAGCGCGCGAGCTCCGCGGTGATCCCTATTTCGCTGCCGACGACGTCACCCGCGCCGAGGTCGACGCGCCCGCGCAGCGTGTCTTCGATGGCGCGCGGCTGCTCGTAGATCTCCTTCAACATGAAGTGCTTGTAGCCGCCGCGCTCGGCCATCACGGGGTTCCAGTCGATGCGCCTGGAGGCTCGCGTCACCGCCTGCCCGGCGATGGTCTCGATGCGCGCGCCCGCGGCGGTGAGCTCGGCCATCTCGCCGTCGTCGAGGAAGACCATGTCGCGCGTGTGGCTCAAGATGGCGGGGATGTCGCTCGCGCACAGGGTCTCGTTTTCGCCGAGACCGATGACGAGCGGCGACGCGTTCTTCGCGACGACGAGTCGATCGGGCGCCGAGCGCGAGACGACGGCGATGCCGAAGGCACCTTCTACCTGCTTCAGCGCCGAGCGCACCGCTTCGAAGAGGCTCGGCGCGCCGGCCCCGAGCGCGCGATCGACGAGGTGGGCGATGATCTCGGTGTCGGTGTCGGACGAGAAGCGGACGCCCCCTGCTTCGAGCGCTTGGCGAAGCGCCACGTGGTTCTCGATGATCCCGTTGTGGACGACGGCGACGTCTCCGGCGGAGTGCGGATGCGCGTTGTGCTCGCTTGGCCGCCCGTGGGTCGCCCACCGCGTGTGGCCGATACCGATCGAACCGAGTAGCGGGCGCTTGGCCAACGCTTCGTCGAGATGAGCCAACTTGCCGACGGCGCGCACCACCTCGATGGCCTTGCCATCGTGGACCGCGAGGCCCGCCGAGTCGTACCCGCGGTACTCGAGCTTACGGAGACCTTCGATGAGAATGGGAGTTGCCGCGCGCGGGCCTACGTAACCAACGATTCCACACATGGCTCGATTCTGGGGCTTTCCGCGCTGGGTGACAACTCGGAGGTTCGGCGCCCACTCCCCCGTTGACCTCTTTTCCTCTCCGGAAGGGCTTCGCCCTCCTCCCTTCCCTTCGGGAGGCCCAGCTCCCAGTTTTTGGGGCCCCAGCCCAAAACGCGCGCTCTCCCGCTATTTTTCCTGCATTCCCGCTTGTATCAAGCTGATTGTGGCTCTCTAGAGGAGAGCCCGGATGCCGCGCGACATGCACGATTCAGGCAACTCCATGAACTCGATGGAGGCAACGGTGCCCCCCAAAATCTCATTGGCGCCTTGGCGAGCCGGCCCTTGGCCGGCGCTTGGCGGCTTTCTGCCTCGACTGAGATCACCTCACGCTCGTCCCAGCCAGCAACAGCGAGCACGCCCCAACAGGGGATGGCCGTCGCTAGTCGACCGGGTCGCCCTTGCGACGGCCGTGTGTTGCGCGCCGGCCTTCGGGGCGCGGTGGGAACACGCGACGATCGTCGTACTCGGCGCGCCGCGGCAGCGCCGACCTGCAATCGAGCGGGAGCGCGAAGATCGCTTGGAGCTCGGGCCAGGTCTTGGGCATGCGAATGGCCACCATCCCGGCGTGCTCGCGACAGAGGACAACCTGCCTCGATTGGATGGTCACACGGCTGATCCTGTTGGGTGCGTGTCGCCGCGACGTACCTCGGGACGTGCAAACGATGCAAGCACACGACTCGGTTTTCGGGCCCATGCGCCGACCGTGCGCCACCTGGGGCCGCCGGGCCAAGTTTGTCGAAGTTCTAGCGGCGCGTCGTCCGCTGCTCGATCCACTCGATGACTTTTTCCTCGGGCTTCGAGCCGCTGAATCTCGCGAGCTGTTGAATCCCGGTGGGACTGGTAACGTTCACTTCGGTAAGTCGCTCCCCGATCACATCGAGTCCAACGAACACGAGCCCATCGGCTCTGAGCCTGGGTGCCATGGCGCGCACCATGGCGAGCTCCTTGGTGGTGAGCTCGGCGGGGACGACGCTACCGCCCACGTGGATGTTCGAGCGCAGATCGTCGGAGCGGGGAACGCGCAAGATGGCGCCCAGCGGTTCACCGTCGAGCAGCAAGATGCGCTTGTCACCCATACGCACGGCCGGCAGATATTCCTGAATCATGGCAAGCTGTTGGCCTTCGCGCGTCAGCATGTCGACAATCGCGCGGGCGTTTTGATCGCCTTCCGAGAGCGCCATCACCCCGAAGCCACCCGCGCCGTCGAGCGGCTTGATGACCGCTTTGCCGCCCACCTCGGCAGCGAAGCCGATGAGCGCTTCGCGATTCGCGCTCACGAGCGTGCGCGGAACGAACTCCGGAAAGTTCAAGGCGTAGAGCTTCTCGTTGGCGTCGCGCAATCCCCGCGGATCGTTGATGAGCAGCACCTTGCCGCGCGCATGTTCGAGCATGAGCGTCGTGTAGAGGTAGTGCTGGTCGAACGGCGGGTCTTTGCGGATGAGCACGCCGTCGAAATCCGCCAAAGGCAGGTCGAGCGTGTCGTCGCCGAGGACCACGAACGGCGCGGTGTCGGCCACGCGAATGCGGCGCGGGCGCGCCCTGACGTCGCCGCGAGCCAAGTAGACGTGCCGTTGTTCGACGTGAAAATTTTCATGCCCTCGGCGCTGGGCGCCCTGCAAGAAAGCGAAAGTCGTGTCTTTATCCGGAAGTATGCTTTCAATCGGATCCATGATGTAAAGAAGTCGCATCGCTCTCCCTAGGCTTCCGGATGGGTTTCGGACATCCTAGCCATGTTTTTCTGCCTCGTCGCGTCATGCGCCTCCACCGCCGCTCTTCCAATCTCGCTTCTTCCACGCTCGGCGTCGCCGCGCTCACCGCCCTTTGCGCGGCGGGGGTCCGGATGCACGCGCTCGGCGGAAAAAAAGCGAATGCGCCCGCGCCCTACCGCGAGCGCTACGCCGTCGCCACCGAAAACGCCACGGCTACGCGCGTCGGTATCGAAGCGCTGCGCGCGGGCGCCAACGCCGTCGACACCGCCATTGCCGTAGCCCTCACGCTCGGCGTCGTTCAGCCGGCTTCGAGCGGCATCGGGGGCGGTGGGTTCGCGCTCGTTTGGGACGCCTCGCAGCGCAAGGTGACGGCCCTCGATTTTCGCGAGGTCGCGCCAGGCACCATCGATCCCGCTCTGCTCGAGTATCGCTCGAAGACTTCCGTGGCCACGGGCCGAGGTCGCATGATCGGCGTGCCCGGCGAGGTGGCGGGGCTCGCCGAGTTGCATCGCCGCTTTGGCCGTCGATCGTTCGCCGAAGACGCCGCCCCTGCCGCGGCGATTGCCGAGGGCGGCTACTACACGAGCGATCACCTCGCACGGCTCGCGCTCGCGTACCACGCCCAGCTCAACTGGTCCGATCCACTCCGCACGCTCTTCAAACCCGACGGCTACGCGGCGAGCGTCGGAAGGCGCATAGCGAACGCGCCGCTCGCGGCTACCCTTCGCCGGATTGGCGCCGAGGGTCCGAAGGCTTTCTACGAGGGCCACGTGGCCATGGAGATGGTCAAGGCGTCGGCCGACGCGGGCGGATTTCTCAGTACCCAAGACTTGCGCGCCTACCGGCCCGTCGAGCGCGAACCCCTGAAGGTCAACTGGGAGGGACACACCGTTTACACGATGCCTCCCCCGTCGGCAGGCGGGCTCTTGCTCGCCGAAACGCTCGGCACCTTCGGCAAGGCCGATCTCGAACCATTTCAGCTTGGCAGCGGGGCCTACAATCACCTCCTGGCGGAGACGTTTCGCGGCGCCATCGCCGATCGCATGCACGCCATCGGCGATCCCGCCTTCGTCGACACCAATGTCTCTGCGCTCATGGAGCGAGTTCGCTTGCTCGATCGGCGGGCGCAGATCGCCCTCGATCGGTCGAGGCCGCCGCAGAAATTCTTCCTCCAGGAGCACGGGACGACGCACTTCGTCGTCGTCGACGCCGAAGGCAACGTCGTCTCCCTCACGACGACGATCAACGACGCCTTCGGGGCCTTCGTCGGCACCGAAACCACCGGGGTCATTCTCAACGACGAGCTCGACGATTTCACGACGAAGGCCGCTTCCACGCTCTACTCGACCGGCAAAGGGGTCACCGCGTCGCGAGTGCCCGAAGCCAGCAGCACGGCCGCGGGGCCGAACGAGCCGCGCGCCTTCGCGCGTCCGACATCGAGCATGACCCCGACCATCGCCTTTCGCGATGGTCTCCCGGTGCTCGCTCTGGGCGGATCCGGCGGTCTTCGCATCGCGACGGGCGTCACCGAGGCATTTCTCGCGCGCACGGTCTTTCAGCGATCGGCCGCGGATTGCGTGTCGATGACGCGCTTTCACACACCGGTCGACGACGCGCCGTCCGGAGGGCCCGTGCTCGAGCTCGACGAGAGTTCGAGCGACGAGCTCGTGCAAGATCTCAAGAGACGCGGCGAGGTGGTGCGAACGACGCCCAACTACAGCGCCGTTCAGATGGTGACCATCGAGCGCGGCCCTCACGGCGCCGTTCGGCTCTCGGCCGCGTCCGATCCGCGAAAAGGCGGTACCGCGCTGGTCGAATAGGTTCTGCCGGCGCGATCCTCAGCCGCCGGTGGCGGCGTCCGGCTACAGCCGGCGAAGAGTCCGATCTCGCGCCACGCCGCGGGTGTCTCCGACGCTACGGCGATACACCGCCGGCGATTTCGGCGATTTCGTCGTCGCCGAGATCGCTGGCGACTGCGTAGCCCACGCCGTGTCGCTCGGCCGCCGCAACGGACCATCCTCTCACGTGCCCGACGTAAACGGGCTCGCTGCCCACCACTTTGGTCTGAAGCCGCGATGGGCTCGTCACGACCCGATGCGGGTCGTAGACATAGACGCTGATGCGGCGGCTTCCCATCGTGTACTGCAGCATGGCGGTGACGCGCTCGTCTTGCACCGGCAAGATACGCCCGCCGAGCAACCTTGCGCCGGCGTTGGAGATGACCCAGGGCGGGTGAACGGGCACGCCCACGTAAGGCTCGAACCCCGAGAGCTCGTTCGCGTTCGTGATCTCGGGCGGAAGCGGACGAGCGTGCCAGTCGACGAATTGATCGAGCATCGCATCGAGCCCGATCGACGCATGCGCCGTCGCCTCGCGAGGGAGCCGTGCGGCTACCGAATCTTGCCGCTGCCCCTGGAAGCTGAAGATGGCGAACGCCGCAGCCGCGGCGAGGGGCCAGCCCCACGCGCGAAGGCCCGAGGTGTCGCGACCGCTCCCCGAAGGGGCCCACCTCTGGGCCATCATCGAGGCCGCCGCGCGCGCGCGAAACGCGTCGCTCGGCTCGTTGGCGGCGACCGTTCGCCGTACGCCTGCGCGAATCGCGCGATCGAGGACGATGCGCTCGCGGCAGGTAGCGCAGCCTTGGGTGTGGGTCTCGACTTCGAGGAGCTGGGAGGGTTCGAGCTCACCGTCGAGGTAGGTCTCGACCAATCGCGCCACGCTGCGACAGGGTGTCGTCACGCCACACCCCGCTTGCGCGCGCGAAACTGAGCGATGTCCACGGGTTCGTCGGATGCTCGGGCCTCGGGCGGCGCGAAATCGGGCGTGATGCCGAGCAGAACTGCGTGGTCGTAGAGCCGCTTCTGCAGCAGCCGCCGACCGCGGTGCAGGCGCGACATCACCGTTCCGACGGGGCAATCCATGACGTCGGCGATCTCTTTGTAGGAAAGCTCTTCCACGTCGGACAAAACAACCGCCAAACGAAATTCTTCCGGCAGCTCGTCGAGAGCCTCGCGGATTTCTCTCTCGACGATCGAACGAAGGGCCTGGTTCTCGGGATCGCGCAGCGCGCGCATCGAGGCGGCGCTCACCCACCCGTCGGCCAAAGGATCGGCATCGGGCCCATCGAGGACGACCCGCTCGAGGCCACCGCGGCGGTACTTGTTGATGAACGTGTTGGTGAGGATCTTGAAGAGCCACGCCTTGAGGTTGGTGCCCGGCTGATATTGATCGCGCGCCTTCATGGCTTTGACGAGGGCGTCTTGCACGAGGTCTTCCGCGTCGAGCGGCGCCTTGGTGAGGCGGCACGCGACAGCGAAGAGCGCGTCGAGATGCGAGAGCACCTGAGCTTCGAAGGCGTCGGGGCGGGGGGCGCGTCGGGAACGAAACAAGGACATGGTCGTGGGTGCCCGGTTGGAGTGCGAGAGGACTCCGAATCAGGCGCTCCTAAAGATGGTTTCTCGCTCAACCTTTCGCCAGGCCCAAGTATTCCGTCTCGACGTCAAAACGTGCGAGCGCGACAAGGCGACGCGTTAGCCTCGCGCTCCGACTCAGCCGTCGCGACCCTTGCGGGCAACTTCGGCTTCGAGCTCGGCCACCTTCTTCGTGAGCGTATCGACCTTGTTTTGCAAGTCTCGAAATCCAACAAAGCTAGGTAAAATCATGCGGATGCGCTCATCGAGCGTCTGCCGCCAATGCTCGAACGAGCTGAGGTCGGAGCGGGTGCCCTCGGCGGTGGCCGGCTGAACGAGACCCGAGCTAGGCGTGCCCTCACCCTGGGCGCCCTCGAGGCTGTCGGCAGCCTCCGCGCTTTCTGGCTCTCCCATGAGCTCCTCCTTGCCCTCGCCGCCCGGGATGAGCCGACCGATCGGCCCTTCGCGCAGCTGCGTCAAAAGCTTTTCTCCCCGCTGATGGATGAGATCGCGCAGCGTTCCGAGTGGCACCCCGCGGGGCTGCGACTTCAGCTCCTCGGAGATGATGAGCGCGAGGGTGACCTCGGTTTTGTCCTCTTTGCTCGCGTTGTCGATGATCTGGACGTCTTCGCCCGCTCGCACCATCCCCGCGATCTGCAAGAGCGTGACGTAGCGACTATCGCGCGTATCGTACAGCTTGCGATTGGAGTAACGTTTGATGACGCGCCGGGCGCGATCGGTGCTTGGCTTCACTGGCTCTTGTAGGAGACCACCTTGGGAAGGGCAGCGTCAAGCATCGCAGGAAATCGAGACGAGGCAAATGCACCCGCTCTCTCCGCTAAGAGCGTCTCGACCGGTTATTCGGCGGTCAGCGGGAGCAAGTCACTGCGAACGACTCGACGCAGTGCGCGCTTGGCCGCGGGCGACATTCTCCACGATCTCGATTTCGAAGTTCGAGCGGGCGAGCTCCTCGTGGTGATCGGACCGAATGGCGCGGGCAAATCGACGCTCTTGCGGGTTCTTGCGGGGACGTTGCCCGTGCGCTCGGGCGAGGTCCGCATCGCGGGGCACCCCATCGACGAACTTTCACGCATGGACGTCGCGCGCCGCGTAGCCGTCGTATCCCAAGGGAGCGACGTTGCCTTCGGATTTCGCGTCGAGCAGGTGGTCATGATGGGTCGCAGCCCGCACCAGGGTGGGTGGCAGGTGGCTACATCCGACGACATGGCCGCCGTGACGGTCGCGATGACGAAGGGCGGTGTGCTCGAACACAGAGATCGGCTTGTTTCCGAGCTCTCGGGCGGCGAGCAGAAGATGGTCGCGCTCGCCCGTGCTTTCGCTCAGAAGCCGGACATTCTGCTCCTCGACGAACCATCGGCGCACCTCGATCCTCGCCACGCGCTCGCGCTCTTCGAGGTCGTGCTCGGCGAGGTTCGCGAGCGGGGGCTCGCTTGTGTGGCGATTGCCCACGATCTCAACCTGGCGGCGGCTTTCGCCGACCGCGTGATGCTCTTGGATCGCGGGATCATCCGGGCCCTCGGAACCGTCGACGAAGTCATGACGGCCGCCCATCTCGAGCGTGCGTTCGGGGTGGAGCTCGCGGCCCACGAGGTGAGCGGTGATCGATTCTTCGTGCCGCGCCGGCGCAGGATTCCGCCGCCAACGCCCTGGGGCGTAGCCCCATTGCCGAAACCCGATGCGGACTGATGGCGCGGGACGCAGCAGGGTCGTGTCCGCTTTTGCCTGATACTCGACCTTCTCGGAGCGCCGGTCTATAAGCGAGGGCGTTCGGGTCATGCGCCTACGTACCCCTGCTGCTGTCCTCTTGTTCGTCGTTGCCCTGCTGGGTGTCGCGCTGTCTGGCTGCGTCGCCAACGACGCGCCGCCGCAGCTCCTCAACGTCCTCGACTTCGCGCCGCGCGAAGCGGAGGTGGGCGATCGGCTCGAGGTCATCGGCGCCGGCCTTCCCGAGGGCAAAGCCGCTCACGTCGTCTTCAAGGGCACCCTCAATCGGCCAGGAAAGAAGCCCATCAAAGGGGTCGAGATCGACGTCGACGCGTCGAGCTCATCGGCGGACAAGATCGAAATGATGTTCACCGAGGGCCTGCAGACCGCGTTCTGCGGAGCAGGTGACGACGCGGTGCACACGACCTTCAATGGCGACGTCATCGTGTCGTTTCCTGCCCCGTCGCCGGGAGCGCTGCCGATCACGGGCTCCGTGCGAGGAGTGCGCATCGACTTCCGCGCGCCGACGGCGCGCCGCGCGGTCGTGCAAGCGCGAGAGAACGAAGGTGATCGCGCGCTCGCCTACATGGGCATCACCGTGTCCGATACTTCGCCCAACTCGGGCGGGCTTTTGGCGACGGCCGTCCGCGCGGCGAGCCCGGCCGATCGAGCGGGTGTCCTCGCGGGCGATCTCATCACGGGGTTCGAAGGCGTGCGCGTCCTCTCCAAGAGCGACGTGAATCCGACGGGCGCTTCGCGCTTTGCGGCGCTCACCCTTCGACGGGCCGCCGAAGGGCCGAGCGGCGCCCAGGGAGCACCGGCTACGGTCGAAGAATCGCGTCAGATCTCGATGGACGGCTTCCGCCCCAGCGCACCCGCCGATCTGCTCGGCGCAGGGCTGATTCTCTTGGTCGCCGCGGCGATCATCATGCTGTTCATGGCGCCGGTGGCCGGCATCATCACGTGGGTCGAACGCCGCGTGTCCGCCCGCATGCAGTCGCGCATCGGCCCCAACCGCGCCGGCCCGCAGGGCTTTTTGGTGTGGATGGCCGACGGCATCAAGTCGATCATGAAAGAGGACATCATCCCCACCGAGAGCGATCAGCCGTTGTTCCGGCTGGCCCCCTATCTCGTGTTCTTGGGGGTGTCGGCGACGTTCTGCGTGATGCCATTCGGGCAGCACCTCATCGCCGCTGATCTTGACATCGGCATTCTCTTCGTCATCGCGGTGACGTCGCTCGTGACGATCGGTCTCATGATGGGCGGCTGGGCTTCGAACAACAAATGGTCGATGCTGGGCGGCATTCGCTCCGCCGCTCAGATCATCAGCTACGAAATCCCGGGCGCCGTGGCGATCGTCTGCATCGTCATGATGACGGGAAGTCTGCGTGTTCAAGACATCATCCTCGCGCAAAGCGGGTGGCCTTGGGGTTGGTTCATGTTCAAAAACCCCATCACCTTCACGCTCTTCTTCCTCTGGTTCACAACGGCCCTCGCCGAAGGCAACCGCGCGCCCTTCGACCTGCCCGAGGCCGAGAGCGAGCTCGTCGCCGGCTATTCCACCGAATACTCGGGCATGCGCTACCTCTTCTTCTTCTTCGCCGAGTGGGCCAACGTGTTCGTGATGTGCGGCATCGCGTCGGCGCTGTTCCTCGGAGGCTGGCAGATTCCCGGCGTGTCGCCGTCGGATCAAGAGGCCAACTTTGGTTTGCAGTGCCTCGGCGCCGTCGTGTTCCAGCTAAAGAGCTGGTTTCTCATCTTCGTCGTCATCTGGATTCGCTGGACGCTGCCGCGCGTTCGCATCGATCAGATGATGAACCTCTGTTGGAAATGGTTCGTTCCGGCGTCGTTCGTCGCGTTCATCCTCACCGGCGTGTGGGTCGTTTGGAGCCCGCTCCAGCAGGTGCAGCAGATCATCGGCATCGGGATGTTCGCGATGTGGATGTTCGTCGTGGCCTACTTCTTCGTGCGCGTACGCTACAACCTCAAGGCAGCCAACGTTCAGGTCCACCTGAACCCCTTTCTCTAGCGACGGCCGACCCCTGGGTGGGGTATTCTCGTCGTTGCTTGCCGAAGCGAGCGTGAGGTGATCCCAGTCGTCGCTAAGCCGCTAAGCCGCCAAGGAGATTTGAGGGGGACTGAATGCCTCCATCGACCTCGCGGTGTTGCCGCAACGGTGGTGCATGCACTCCTCTCATTGCTGCTGCCGGCAAGATCCCGATCCAAAATCCCTTTGGAGGTTTGGCGAGCCGGCCCTTGGCCGGCGCTTGGCGGCTTTCTGCCGCGCCTGAGATCACCTCACGCTCGCTCCAGCCAGCAATAACAAGGATGCCCCCTACCAGGGGTCGGCCGTCGCGGGCCCTACTTCCAGAGCGCGACCTTGGGTGAGACGCCGACGAGCAGGCCCCCGCGATCGCCGCCGGGCAAAAGGCCGAGGAGCCCGACGATGGAGACGTCGACGAAATCGG
>DATEMX010000307.1:0-2212 GCA_035275365.1 Polyangiaceae bacterium
GACCTCATGAGGGTGGGGTGGAACGACTGGACCGAGGCGGCGGCGCGAGCGCTCGACGAGCTCTACGAATGCACGGGCAAGCCAGCGATCGTCGCCGGGCTCTCCCTCGGTTCGCTCTTGGCGACGCACCTCGCCGCCAACTTCGGATCGCGTGTCGCCGGGCTCGCCGTCATGGCGAACGCCACGCGCCTCAGCCTCGCGTCGCGGGCGCCGCTCTGGATCTTCGATGTCACGCGGCCGTTCGGCAACGCTTTTTTCATGCCCAAAGCCGGCGCCGACATCCGCGATCCGAGCGCGCGCGAGCGCCACTTGACCTACGACGTCAACCCCATCAAGAGCGCCATCGAGGTCATGCGCGCCGGCCGCGTGGTGTCGGCAGAGCTCGGGCGGGTAACGTGCCCCACGCTCGTGATTCACGGCCGCTTCGACCGCGTGTGCCCCGTCGCCAACGCCCGTCGGTTTGCCGACGGGCTCGGCACGAAAGACGTCGAGGTACGGATCATGGCGAACTCGGGCCATATCGTCACGTCGGATTGGGATCGCGGCGACGTCGCGCGCCGCCTCGACGCGTTTCTCTCGAGAACGGCGCACGTTCCGAGGCCGTGAGTGCCCGCGGCAGCGCGAGAAAAGTACCCGATCCGTCGACTTGCAAGAAGATTCTGAGGCCGTGCGGGGCGCGTAGCCATCGTGGTACAAGTGCCGGACGCGTCATCGACATCGGCCGCACTGGCGCAGCGTAGGTCCCGAGGACGAACATGACCGCCAGCACCGAAGCCCCATCGCACCCGCCCGACCCGTCGATTCTCCGCCGAGAAATCGGCGAGCAGCCCGAAGTGCTCGCTCGCCTTCTCGATCGCGAACGCGCCACCGTGGCGCGCCTCGCTGCGAAATGGCGCCGCGACGACATTCACTACCTCACCATCGCGGCGCGGGGCTCCTCCGATAACGCCGCCACCTACGCCAAGTACCTCTTCGGCGCGTTCGCCGACTTGCCCGTCGTGCTCGCGGCGCCGTCGCTCCACACGCTCTACCAAGCCGAACCTCGGCTTCGGCATTCGATCGTGCTCGCCATCTCGCAGTCGGGTGAATCGCCCGACATCCTCGCCGTGGTGGCCGACGCCAAGAAGCAAGGCGCGCCGACGCTCGCCATCACCAACTCGCCGAACTCCACCCTGGCGGCCAGCGCCGACGACGTCCTCTTGCTGCACGCGGGCCTCGAAGAAAGCGTGGCCGCGACCAAGACCTTCACCACTTCGATCGGTGCGCTCGCGCTCTTCGGCGCTGCGTGGCTCGGCACCGACGAGACGCTCCTCGACGATCTCTTGCGCATGCCCGAGCAAATGGCGCGCGCCATCACCGTCGAGCCGGCGGTTCGCGAGTTGGCCGCGACGGTGTCGGGCGGTCAGCACTTTGCGATCATCGGTCGCGGCTACAGCTACGCCACCGCGTTCGAGACCGCGCTCAAGTTGAAAGAGCTCACCTACGTCGCCGCCGAGCCGTATTCGTCCGCCGACTTCTTGCACGGCCCCATCGCCATCGTCGACGACGAGCTCTACGCGATGGTCATCGCGCCGAGCGGTCTCGCGCACGACAGCGCCATCGAGTTCGTCCACCGCATCCGCGCCGAGGGCGGTCGCCTCATCGGCATCTCCGACCAGTCCGATTTCCTGAAGCTCACGCAAAATGGCGTCGAGTTGCCGCGCGTCCCCGAGTGGCTCTCCCCGCTCGTGACCGTGATCCCCGGGCAACTCTTGGCGCTCTACCTCGCGCGCGCCAAGGGATACGACGTCGATCGACCGCGGCGCCTGACGAAAGTGACGAAGACGACCTAACAGTTGCTGAAAAAGGCAGCGTGATGCCGGAGGATGGGGATGTGCTGCCATTTCTCCCCCCTGTCCCCCCTCACTGGGTGAGGGGGGAGGAGACATGGAGGCAGCACGGATCAACTCGAGGGCAGCATCCGTTTGTTGGAGCACTTGCTGGTTGGTGAAGCGCAAGACGACGATGGCCCGACGGCGGAAGAAGGAGTCGCGGAGTCGATCACGTCGCAGTCGTTGTGCGTGTGACGGACCGTCCACCTCGATGGCCAGCCTCGCTTTGATGCAAAAGAAGTCGGCAAAGTAGTGGCCGACGGGGGAACTGTCGACGGAACTGGAAGCCGTCGAGCTGTCGGCGGCGGAGCCGGCTCCAGAGGAGCGCTTCAGCTTGGGTA
>DATEMX010000308.1:0-12317 GCA_035275365.1 Polyangiaceae bacterium
CGCCGCTTCGCGCTGGAGCGAGCGGGCGGCCGCGCTCGCCTGGTCGTCACCGATCCCGACGAGGCGACGAACCCCAAGGTTGCGCAGCTCCTCGCTTTGGAGCGTGCCGCATCGGGGGCGATCGTCGTCATCTCCGACTCCAATGTCCGGGTGGCGTCTGGCTATCTGGAGCCGCTCGTTGCTGAGCTCGCCCGACCGGGCGTGGCCATGGTCTCGAGCGTGGTCGTCGGCACCGGCGAGCAAACGCTGGGGGCGGCGCTCGAAAATCTCCAGCTCGGCGCGCTGGTCGCGCCGGGCGTCGTGGCGGCCGAATTTTGGACGGGCCGCGCCATCACCGTCGGCAAGTCGATGGCCATGTGGCGGTCGCGGCTTCGTCGCGTCGGTGGTTTCGAGACGGTCGGCGGGGTGCTGTCCGAAGACCACATGCTGGGTAGGGCATTCGCCGCCGCCGGCTACGAAGTTCGCGTCTCGCTCGAGCCAGTTGCCAACCGCAACGTCGCATGCTCGCTCGCTCGAACGGTCGAACGGCACACGCGGTGGGCCAAGCTTCGCCGGTCGATCTCCCCAGTGGGCTTCGCCTTCGAGCCCGCCCTCTCCCCTATCGTCGTCGCGAGCTTGGCGTGCTTGGCTTCGCCGAGCAAGGTCGTCGCCGCCGCGTTCTCGCTCGCCGTCGTCCTGCAAACACTGGCGGCCACCATCATGATGCGCGTGTTGCGAAGAGCCGCCCCTCGCGGCTCTCGCGGTCGAGATTTCGCCGCGGCCTACTGGGTGCCGCTCGAGATCATCCGCTCCTACGTGCTCTTCTTCTGTTGGTTGCGAGCGTGCGTGAGCCTCCGCGTCGGCTGGCGGGGCCACGAGTTCGAGCTCGCCAACGGCTCCGCCATCGTTCCCGCCGAACCCACCATCTGGAGCCGCGTGCGCACCATGGTGCGCGCGTGACGAGAGCCAAGGTCGTCGCACCCACCTACCACGAGTTCACCCATGACCACGATCGCACAGGTTACCGACCTCCACCTGGTTGAAGACGATTATCGCGAGCGTCCGCTGTCGACGCGCGCGCGCCTTTCGTATTTGAGTTTCGGGCGCCCCATCATCCCGAGCGAACGCAGAAAGCGCGTCGCCGACGCGCTCGCCGGAGCGCGCGCGGCCGACGTCGATCACCTGCTCGTCACCGGCGATTTGACGGAAGACGGTGCGCTCACCCAGTTCGAGGTGCTGGCGGAGTTGCTCGACGAGTCCCGCATCCCCTCCGAACGCGTGACCATCGTACCGGGCAACCACGACGCCTACTCCGACGGCGCGACGTTCGAGCTCGCCATGGCGGGACCACTTCGTGCGTACGCCGAGACGAGCAGGACCGGCACGGCGCTCCCGCTGCGCGACGTCACGATCGTCCCCGTCTCTACGGCGTTTCACCAATCGGTGCTGCGCTCCGCGGGCGCCATCGCTCCCAGCGAGCTTCAGACGCTGGCGAGCATCGCAAGCGACCGCTCGTTCGCCGGGCGGCCCCTCGTCTTCGCTCAGCACCACCCGCCGGGGCGCCACTACATGCCCATGGTTCACTGGATCGACGGGTTGGTCGAGCACGCCAAGCTGTCGGAGCTCTTCGACCGTTGCCCGCACCTCTACGTCGTGCACGGGCATACGCACCGCGCCGTCGACAAGGCCGTTCGTGCCAATGAAGCCCCTCGAATCTTCTCCGCAGAGGCGGTCGTCGAGAGCGACTCGCCGCTGCGCCTTTACCGCGCCTGCCCAGCGGGGTTGTCACCGCTCGCGGCCGATATCTTCGACGGCGTGGGCGCGCTCGCGTTGTCCGCGTAGCTCGCCACCCCGCCCGAGAGGGCGCGATCGTCGAAACGATAGCCGACGTTGCGGATCGTCTCGATCGCGGCGGCCCCCGGGCCGAGCTTCTGACGCAAACGCTTCACGTTGGTGTCGACGGTGCGCGTGTCGGCGTGGGCACGGATGCCCCACACGTCGCGGAGCAGCTGTTCTCGCGAGAGCACTCGCTCTTTCGAAGACATGAACATCACGAGGAGACGAAATTCGAGCGCCGTGAGAACGACTTCGGCGCCGCCGACGAAGACGCGGTGGGCGACGGTGTCGACCTTGAGCGTTCCCGCCTCGCAGAGCTCGGGCGCCGTTCGGCCGCCTCGCGGCCTGCTGAGAACTGCGACTCGCTGGCAAAAACGCGGCAGCGTGATCGGCTCGGACGCGTAGAGGTCGGGCTCGAGCACGAAGCGATGGCGCGATCGTGCGGCAGGCTCCGGTCGGTAGAGAACGAGCGGAAGGTCAGCCACCTGCTCGTACTGGAGAATCGCACGTCTCAACTCGGCGCCCGACATGTCGGGCAGCGACTGGTTGGCGATGATCACGTCCGACGAGAGCGCCGTCGCCGCACGGATCGCATCGGAGCCTCGCTTCGCGAGGGTTACCTCGAATCCTTTGCTTCGGAGGCCCGTTCGGATAGGCTGGGCCAATTTGTCGCTGGGTTCGACCACCAGCACCAACTGTCGCAGCTTCATCAGGCCACATGTTGTAGGGCCGTTCCGGTGACATTCGCGTGACAACGAAGAGAGCTGTTGGTGACGTCGCAAACCGCTTCACGTCCCCATTGTCACGCACATGCCCCGGTTTATGTCACCACTATGTCACACAAGGAAATAGTCGTGCGTGTTAAACGCAACTGATCCGCTCAGGAAGGAGCTCGCCGAATGAACCCGACCAGGTTGCTGTGCTCGCTGTTCCCCGCCGCATTGCTCTCGCTCGGCCCCAGCGCGTCGCGCGCAGACGAGCCAACACCAGCGGCCGCATCTGCCCCCTCATCTGCCCCCCCAACCACGCTGCCCATCTTCGAAGCAACGCCGCGTGAAGCTCCGCCGCTCGCGGGGTGGCACGGCGGCGTGTTCTTCCTTCGGGACGAGAACGACAACTTCCGCTTGTACGTTCAAGGACGAGGGCAGGTGGACGCCTTCGGCTACTTCGGACCAGGCGTGCCCGATTCGAAGCTCAAGGGCACGGTGCTCTTGCGACGTGTTCGCGTCGAAGTCGGCGGCGAATTCTTGCAAAACTGGCAGTGGATGCTGGCCGGCGATTGGGGAGCCAACGCGGTCGACAACGCGAACGGGAAGAACATGGCGACGGCGACGGCCTTCGCCGACGCACAGACCGCCTCGGTTCGTGCGGCGCCGACCGACCTGTGGGTCAACTATCGGGGTGCCAAATGGTTCAACGTCCAGGTCGGGCAATACGACGCCCCCTTCACGATGGCCAATCGAACGAGCGACAAATACCTCTCGTTCATGGAGCGGCCTCTCGCCGTGCGAGCCCTCGGCATCCCGACCAACAAAGAGCTCGGGGCGATGGTCTGGGGCGAGACCGGCAAGCGCGAGCTGTTCTATTCGGTGGGCGTCTTCAACGGGGATGGCCAAAACCGGCCCAATCTCGACGATCAGGCCGACGTCATCGGCCGCGTCTTCACGCACCCCATCGGCGACGGGCCGCTGAAGGACTTCCAGGTGGGCGCCAGCTTTCGCTATGGCAGCCGCAACCCGAACTACGTCTACTACGACTACCCTGCGATGACGACGCAGGGCAACTACCGGTTCTGGGCGCCGCGATATGGCACCACCCGCATCTTGCCGTCGGGCCAGCAGCGCGGCCTCGCCGCCGAGTTCCGCTTGCCGATCGGCGCGTTCGACCTCACGAGCGAGGTCGTTTACGTAAAGAACGACACTCGCGAAGCCATCGACGGCTTCGAGAACGCTTACACGCAGCGCAAGGGCGATATGAGCGGTCTCGGATATTACGTCGAGGTGGGCTTCTGGCCGCTTGGCAACCGCGACATCAACGGGCTGCCCGGCTACGAAAATCCGACGCACCTCGATTTCAAGAAAAAGAACCCCGAATCGCCGCCTCAAGCGCTGCAGCTCCTCGTGAAATGGGAGCAAGTCCAAACGACGTATTCGAGCGCGAGCCGCGCACGTAGCGTGAACCCCGGCGCCAACCTCGACGGCGACACCAAGATCAACGCCTTTTCGCTCGGTATGAACTATTGGGCTACCAAGCACGTTCGCCTCTCGCTCAACTACGTGCTCAACATGTTCCCGGATTCGACGAACAGCGCCAAGCAGACCGCGGCGCAACGCGCCGTCGCCCCGGGCAACACGCTCGACGCAGGTGTGAACGACGACGCTCGCGCCAACGCTCACGTCTTGCACGAGGTCATGGGGCGCGTCGGCATCGCCTTCTGATGCGCTGGTCGGGCTGCTCCGTTCAAGGGGAAGAACGGAGCGCTCACCTTTGCCTGGCTCCGCCGACCGTGACGCGGAGCCCACGCCCATTTGTCACCAGACTGTCACCTGGACTTCGTAGAAACCGGAGCGCGACGCAGACAGTCTCCTCGCGTGTTCGCAGCTCCCATGGAATCAACGGCGGTGCCCACCGTGAAGATGCACACCGAAAAGCTAGGCGTCTATTACGGCGACTCGTCTGCTGTACGCGACGTCTCCATCGACATTCTCGAAAATCAGGTCTTGGCCCTCATCGGCCCGAGCGGGTGCGGGAAGAGCACGTTCCTCCGCACCCTGAACCGGATGAACGAGACCATCAGCGGCGCTCGGATCACCGGCAGCGTACTTCTCGACGGGCGCGACATCTACGCGAGCGACGTCGATCCTGTCACCGTGCGAAGACAGGTAGGAATGGTCTTTCAAAAGTCCAACCCCTTCCCCAAGAGCATCTTCGAGAACGTCGCCTACGGTCTGCGCGTAGCGGGCATCAAAGACAGCTCGGTGCTGCGCGACCGCGTCGAGCGGGCCCTTCGGCAGGCGGCCATCTGGGACGAGGTGAAGGACCGCTTGGAAGAGTCCGGCCTAGGACTCTCCGGTGGCCAGCAGCAACGCCTTTGCATCGCACGCGCTCTTGCCGTCGAACCGCAAGTGCTCTTGATGGACGAGCCTGCGAGCGCCCTCGACCCCATCGCGACGGCCAAGGTCGAAGACCTCATCGCGGAGCTGCGCAACGCTTTTACCATCGTCATCGTCACGCACAACATGCAGCAGGCCGCGCGCGTATCGCAACGCACCGCGTTCTTTTACATGGGGCGGCTCGTCGAAGTGGGAGAAACCACCGCGATCTTCACGCGGCCCAAGGAACGCGAGACCGAAGACTACATCACCGGTCGCTTCGGCTGATCGCGGCAATTGTTCGTTCGATCGCGGGCGAGCCCTGCGCCATGAGCGCGCGCGGCGCATCAATTCCGAGCGAAGCGAACCGTGAGGGTATGCGCAGGCCTTCCCGGCTAGGCTAGGGCTACTAGGCTAGGGCTAGGTGCCGCGCACCCGAAAGTCCGACCCGGTTTGGCGCGGGGATCGTTCGGCCGCGCGAAGCGCGAGCTTCGCCAAGTCGGGTCCGACTTTGGCCAAGCGGCACTAGGCTTGTGCCCGGAGCCTTGCGCGCGTTCTCGCGCGAATGAGGACGGCGATGAGGTTGAGAAGGAAGGTGAGCGTGAGGAGCACCAAGACCGTACCGTAGAGCAACGGCTTGGTGCGGTCGACGTCGGGCGACTGCGTCGCCAAGACGTAGACGTGATAGCTCAGGTTCATGAACTGATCGTTCAAATGGCTAGGCAAGAACGGCAGAAAATAGGCCGCGCCCGTGAACATGATGGGCGCTACTTCGCCGGCTCCGCGGCTGATCGCGAGGATACTGCCGGTGAGCACGCCGCCCAACGCTTCGGGTAGCACTACCTTGGCGACCGTTTGGAGCTTGGTGGCTCCGAGCGCGAGGCTCGCGTCGCGTATCTCTCGGGGCACGGCGCGGAGCGCTTCTTCGGTAGCTACGACAACGACGGGGAGCGTGAGGATGGCGAGCGTCAGCGAAGCCCAGATGAGCGACGGCTTTCCGTAGACGAGGCCGCCGCCGTAAAACGCCTGATCGATGCTCTTGCCGACCGTCGCGATGAAGAAGCCAAGCCCGAACAAGCCGAACACGATCGAAGGCACGCCGGCGAGGTTCGCGATGCACACGCGAATGGCGCGCGCGATGCGCGACTGCGGCGGAGCATATTCGGTGAGGTAGACCGCCGTGGCGACCCCGGCCGGCACGGCCGCCACCGTCATGAGGAGCGTGAGCGCGACGGTTCCGAAGATGGCAGGGAAGATCCCACCCGCCGTCATTCCGTTGCGTGGCGGAGCGGAGACGAACTCCCACGAGAGCACGCGGAAGCCTCCCACCATGATGTCGACGAGGATGATGCCGAGCATCAGCAAGATGATGCCGACGGCGACAGCGCACAGCCCCTGCAGGAGAATCTCCGGGGCGTGGGCGCTCGCACCGCGCTTGAGAGAGACAGCCTCGCTTCTCACGCCATCCCCAGTTTGCGGCGCAATCCGTGAATGACGCGCTCGCCCAGGAAATTGAGCACGAACGTGGTGACGAAGAGCAGTGCGCCGAGCGCGAAGAGGACATGGTAGTGAGCGCTCCCGACGACGACCTCGCCGAGCTCCTGCGCGATGGTGGCGGTGATGGTGCGCGCCGACACGCCAATCGCGCCGCTGACGAGCGCGGCGTTGCCCGAAGCAAGCACCACGATCATCGTTTCGCCGATGGCCCGCCCGAAGCCGAGGACGAGCGAAGCCAAGATACCCGGCATGGCCGCCGGGAGCACGACGCGCGTGATCATTTGAAACCTATCGGAGCCGAGCGCGAGCGCCGCCGTGCGATAGGAAGTGGGAACGGCGCGGAGGGCGTCTTCCGATACCGTGAAGATGAGGGGCGAGACGGCGAGCGCGAGGCCGATCCCCGCGACCAGCGAGTTCAGTCGATGCTCGGTGCCGAACGTCTTTTGCACCCAGCTCGCGAGCACGATGAGCGCGAAGAAGCCGATGACGACCGAGGGAATCCCCGCCAAGAGCTCGATGACGGGCTTGACGATTTCGCGCGCGCGCCGCTTGGCAAATTCGGACACGTAGACAGCGGCAGCGATGCTGAGCGGCGCCGCGATGAGCAGCGCCAAGATGGTGACCTTGAGCGAACCGACGACGAGCGGCACGAGGTTGTACTTCGGGATCTCGCTCACCGGCTGCCAAGTGTACTGCTCGGTACCGTCGGCGAGGATGTTCGGCGTGATCATGCCGGCGGGCGTGACTTCGCGCCGCACGAGCTCGTTCGTGAGGATGGGGATGGCCTCGCGCGCCACGAATGCCAAAATCAAAATGACCGACGCGATCGACGTGAGCGCGACGACGCGGAGCAACAGCTCTGCTGCACGCTCTATCCTTCGAGGTTTGCGCGCCAGCGGCGAGACCACCACCTCGGCGGTTGGGATTCCAGCTTCGGTGTCGGCGAGGCCCATGTCGTTATTTCGGGAGCGGGTAATAGCCGACGTCGCCGATGATCTTCTGGCCTTCGGGGCCTTTCACCCAATCGATGAACTTCTTGGCCGACCCCTTGGCTTCGCCCGCCGTATAGAAGTAGAGAAAGCGGCTGATGGGGTAGCTGCCATCTTGCGCAGTTTGGAGCGACGGTGTCACGGCGGGCGCCGTGTCGTCTTTCTTCACCTTGAGGGCCCGAATGCCCTCGAGGTACGCGATGCCGCCGTACCCGATGCCGAACTCGTCGCCTTTGACCGCGTTGGCCACGGCCGAGGTGCCCGCCAAGGTCTGCGTGTTGGCGGCAAAGTCTTTATTTCCGAGCACGTGCTCTTTGAAGTAGCCGTAGGTGCCCGAATTGTTCTCGCGTCCGTAGAGAACGATGGCGTGCGCCTTACCGCCTGCGTCTTTCCAATCCTTGATGTCGCCGAGGTAGATCTTGGCCAGCGTCGGCAACGAAATCTCTTGGACGGGGCTCTTCTCGTTGACGTAGATAGCGAGCGCGTCGAGCGCCACTTTGGTCTCCACGGCGGGCGCGCCGCGCTTGGCCTGAACGTCTTCCTTCTCTTTGTCCTTCATCGGCCGGCTCGACTCGCAGATATCGGTCGATCCATTGATGAGCGCCGCGATGCCCGTCCCCGAGCCGCCGCCCGTCACCTGGATGGTCGTAGCCGAGTTGTCCTTCATGTAACCCTCGGCCCACCGTTGGCCCAAAATGACCATCGTGTCGGAGCCCTTGACGGTAATGTTGGATTTCTCGGGCGTCGCCACGGAAGGCGAACCGGCGGAGCTCGACTTGGCGTCGTCGGTGCGAGCGCAACCGGCGAAAGAAACGAGAGCGGCGACTGCGAAGAGGGCAAACGTGCGCATGGGCGTGGAGGGCTCCGAAGGTTCGGTGGAGTCTCGGGGCGCCAGGTGACAGTCTCGTGACAATTTCAGGTCGAAGGCGAAACGTAGTCACCGTCTTTTTCTTGGGCGGGCGCTGTCGGTTGGGGAAAGGGCTTGGCAAAATGCTAGGTAGCCACTGGTGATGCGCGCGGCGCATCGGTTCGTCGGATAAGAGTCGGGGCTCCGTTGAAGCTGGGCATTCGAGGCAGACTTTTCGTTCTTTCGTTGGGCGTCATCGCGGTCGCGGTGGCGATCATGAACGCCTATGTCTCCACCGAGCTTCGCTCGGCCATCGAGGAGCGAATGGCCCACGACATCGCCATTCGCGCTCGTCTGGTGGGTCACCAGGTAGAGACCGCGCCAGCCGGCACCGATTGGCAAGCCTACGCCGAGGAGCTCGGCCGCCAAGCGCTCGCGCGCGCGACGCTCGTCGCGGCCGACGGCACGGTCGTCGGTGACTCGGAAGTCGCCCGCGACGCCCTCGCTTCTCTCGAAAACCACGGCACCAGGCCAGAGATCGTAGGCGCGCTGCAAAATGGTCTGGGCGAAGCGACCCGGACGAGCGCGACCATTCACCACGAACTGCTCTACGTGGCCGTGCTAGTCACGCCGCCGTCGCAGGTGCGGGTCGTGAGGCTCGCTCAGTCGCTTGCGCCGATCGACACCGCCGTCGCGCGCGCACACCACCTCATGCTGGTGGGGACCATCTTCGCGCTGGCGCTCGCCGCAACGCTGACGAGCATCGGATCGCATTTCGTGGCGAAGGCCATTCGCACGCTTCGCACCACGGCGGTGGCCATGCTCGACGACCTCTCGGTGCGCACCCGAATGCGCGGCACCGACGAGGTCGGCGCCCTCGCCGAAGCGCTCGATCAGCTGGCGGACAACCTCAACCGCACCGTGCAGAAGCTGGGAAACGAGCGCGATCGCCTCGCGGGCATCCTCGAAACCATGGCCGAGGGCGTCCTCCTCACCGATCGCACCGGCAGGGTGGTGATGGCCAACGCATCGCTCCGCATCATGGTGGGCGCCACCGGGCAGCTCGTTGGTAAGGAGCCCATCGAGGCCATCCGCAGCGACGAGCTGGCCGAAATGATCGATTCGGTCACGCGTTCCCAAAAGCCCAGGACGGGCGAGGTGGACCTCATCGGCATCGTGCCACGGCACGTGCTCGTGCGGGCCGCGCCGCTCACCGTGCGTGGCAACCTCGGTGTCGTCGCGGTGTTGTCGGACGTCACCGATCTTCGCCGGCTCGAGTCGATGCGCCGCGATTTCGTGGCCAACGTCTCCCACGAGCTTCGCACGCCCATCGCTGCGATTCGTGCCGCCGCCGAGACACTCGAGGGCGGCGCGAAGAGCGATCCCGTGGCCGCTAGCGATTTCATCGGCATGATTTCGCGACACGCCGAGCGCCTGCACCACCTCGTCGAAGATCTCCTCGAGCTCAGCCGCATCGAAGCACAGAAGCTCGACCTGAAGCCGACGACAGTGGAAGTCGCCGAGTTCATCGAGCACATGATCGGCCTCTACGCACTGTCGGCCTCACGCCGCGAGGTCCTCCTCCTCGCCGGACGGTGCCCCGATGGTCTCACCTTCGCGACCGACCGGCGTGCCCTCGAGCAGATCCTGTCGAACCTCGTCGACAACGCCATCAAGTACGCCGCTCCCGGCGCCTCGGTCATCCTCTCGGCGACCGAGCGCGGCGACGACGTCATCATCGCCGTGGCCGACACGGGCCCCGGCATCGCCGCCAAGCACTTGCCTCGCCTGTTCGAGCGCTTCTATCGCGTCGACCGCGGCCGCTCGCGCGACGTCGGCGGCACAGGGCTCGGGCTGTCGATCGTCAAGCATCTCACCGAAGCGCTCGGCGGGCACGTGACCGTCGAGAGCGTCCCCGGGCAAGGCTCCGTCTTTACCGTCTTCTTCCCCAGAAATCGCGCAACCGCGTTGTCCGAGGTCGCGCCACAACCGAGGTCCGACAATGCCGGGTTACCACACTAGCCGCGATTTCGAGTCCGAGCTCCGCGAGCTTCGCGCACACCTCTTGGCCATGGGAGCGCGCTGCGAGCGCAGCGTGCAGCTCTCCCTCAAAGCGTTCATCGAAGGCTCGGCCGAGCTCATCGCGGAGGTGAAGCTGCTCGACCGACACATCGATCGCGACGAAATGGAGAGCGACGAGCTGGCGTTGCGCGTGCTGGCGCTGCGCCAACCCGTCGCGCACGACCTCCGATTGCTCGCCACGGCGCTCAAGCTCGTGACCGATCTCGAGCGAATCGGTGACGAGGCCGTCAACATCGCCGAACGCGCCGAAGAAGCGGGCGACGGGCCGAAGCTCGTGCCGCACCCGCACCTGCGGCAAATGGCCGATCTGACCCAGCAGATGCTCCGCGACGCGCTCGACGCCTTCGTGGAAGCCGACCTCGCGCGCGCCGAACGCGTGCGGCTCGCCGACGACGCCGTCGACGAACTCTACGCCAAGACGCTGAGCGAAACCATGGCCTTCATGGCCCAGAACCCCTCGCGCATCCCGGTCGCCATGGGCGTCATCAACGTTGCCAAATACTTGGAGCGCATCGCCGATCACGCCACCAACATCGCCGAAGAAGTCATCTTCATGGTCGCCGGCCACGACGTTCGTCACGAGAGCCAACGGGCCCCCGGGATGGGTCTCAACGACATCTGATCACGAAGCGCGGCGCGGTGCCCGCGCCGCGTGAATCGCGTCGACTTTTGCACTCGTCGCCTACACTCGTCGCCTAGTACTACTGCTGCAGACTTTGGCAGGCACCCTTTGCGCTCGCTGCCTCGCATCTTGCGCGCCCGGGGAGCGACGGAAAGCCCGAGCACCCCGCCACGATCATCACCCGAGCGAACGTCGACATTGTGGCAGTATGGGGCGGCCAACAGAGGAGGATCATGCGAATTCTGTACGGAGTCGTCGGCGAGGGAATGGGGCACGCCACGCGCTCGAAGGTGGTCATCGAACATCTCGTCGAGTACGGCCACAAGGTCAAGATCGTCGTTTCCGGCCGCGCCTTCCAATTTTTGAAGAAACATTTCCCCGACGTCGTCGAGATCCGCGGCCTCACGATCAAATACGCCAAGGGAGCCATGGACCGCGACGCGTCGCTCCTTCGCAACGCGCTCATGTCGCCGGCCATGCTGTTTCAAAACGCGGCCTCGTACATCGACGACGTTCGCCATTTCGACCCGAAGATCGTTTTTTCGGATTTCGACTCGTATGCCTATTTCTTCGCGAAGAGGTTCAAGCTTCCCATCGTTTCCGTCGACAACCAGCAGATCATTCACAAGTGCAAACACGAAGACGTCATCACGAAGGGCGTCGAGACCGACTACCGCGCCACCCGTGCGTTCGTGAAAGCCAAGCTGCCCGGCTGCGACCACTACATCGTCACGTCGTTCTTCACGCCTCCGATTCGCGCCAAGTTCCGCGAGGTCGTCACCATCGTCCCGCCCATCTTGAGGACGGAGATTCTCGAGGCCAAGGCGACGCGCGGCGAGCACGTGCTCGTGTACCAGACCTCGACGAGCGACAAGACGCTCATCAGCGGGCTCAACAAGCTCCCGAAGCAGAAGTTCATCGTCTACGGGCTGCGCCGCGACGCCGTGCAGGGCAACTGCGCGATCCGCAATTTTTCCGAGCAAGCTTTCGCCGACGATTTGGCTTCTGCGAAGGCCGTCGTCACCAACGCGGGGCTCTCGCTCATCCACGAAGCGATTTATCTGCAAAAGCCGATTTTCAGCGTGCCCGTGCAGCATCAGTTCGAGCAAGAAATGAACGCGCGCTACCTCGAAGAATACGGCTACGGTCTCGCCGCCGCGCGCCTCGATCACGAAGTGCTCGGCGCGTTCTTGAACCAGGAGAGCCGCTACGTGCGCGCGTTGAAGCACCACCAGCAAAAGGGCAACGACGTCCTCTTTCGAAAGGTCGACCGGCTCTTGGCAGACCTCACCTAGAACACCGAACGGTTTGACCGTTCGGTGTTCTCTAGGTCTTTTTCACCGGGGGCTTCGCCCCCGCCCCGCCGGAGCAAG
>DATEMX010000309.1:0-3398 GCA_035275365.1 Polyangiaceae bacterium
AGACGGCTGGTGGTCTGCCCACTTCGGTGCAGGGGGACTTCCTAGGCTTGTAGTCTGGGCGCGCCGCTTCTCTGGCTCCGTCGCGGAACCGAGACTGGTACGTCCGTGCGCTCGGCTGGGAGCTCGTGACATCGCCCGGCCCCGGCAGAGCCCGGAAAGGAAGAGATCCAGGGTCGATCTCTAAGGACAGGCAGCGTTGGGCGAACTCGCGCACGACGCGAACCATTGGTCCGCACGCAGACAATCGAGGTTCGGCATGTCCAGGCACGCTTGGAAATAGCTCGCCTCGCGCAGCACGCACGCCTGGATGGGCTCACGATAGGAGCCTTCACCATTGCGGTACCCCCATGGCTGGCGAAGGCTCGCGCGCGCGCCGCGCCCCCCCACCACCAGGTTCTCGTGCGCCGGTGAATCCATGCCGAGGTTGTAGCCGTAGTTGAGCTGTTCGACCTGCTCGGCGCGCGCATCGCGAAGGACAGTGAGCAGGCAACGTACGCCGTCGTCGCTAAACTGCGTCCCCGTCCATGCAGCCGTGGCGGTCAGCTCGACGTGGGGGCAGGGTGACGTCTCCACGCAAGAAAGCTCGCGTATGGCTTCCGCATCGCCGCGGACCGACCCGTCCGGAGCGCCGTCGGCCATGCCCCCTTCGTTATCCAGTGGGGGGGATACAGATGAAATTTCGGAGCCACACGCTGGCAACCATGAGAGTGCTGCGAGCAACAGAGACGGTGCCGACCGAAACTGACGGCAGAAGGAAGGGGTCATCCTTCGCCCTGAAGCATCAAATATGCCAAACGGTTTCTCTTTCAATCGCAGCCGCTGCGAAGGTTCCGGCGGAGGCGGGAGCCATTGGCACACCTGTGCCATCCGGAAGCAGCCGCACCTTCGTTGTGGTCTAAGCTTCGTCGCCCAAGACGGCGCGTAGCTCGCTCACGCCTTCGGGCCCGAGGACGTGATCGAGCTCCCAGGCAAAGACGTCCATCGCCGAGCGTTCGCCGCCGGTCACGGGCTGACAGCACGTTCGCGTTCCCTCCACGTTGTCGTCGTCGATCATGAGCGTACCTTCGTGGATCGTGACGGGGAACGCGAAGCAGTAGAACGGCTTGAGCACGACCGATACGGCGCCCTCGATGTGCGCTTTCTGGAGGACGCATCGCCCGGCTTGGTTGAGAAAGACGCACCCGCGCGGCCCCGCTTGGGTGCCGATGCCGACCCCCGACGGAAAGTCGGCGTCCTCGAGCTCCTCCTCGTCGAACCATGCACGGGGATCGGGCGGTTGCCCTGGGTCCATGACGCGCACGATGGCTTCGGCGTGCTCGAGGATTCGGTCGCGCTCCGCACGGTCGGCGTACACGCCCGTCCCGCAGCACACCGAGGTACATCGATTCGAGTCGCAAGCCCGCGCGAAGCGGGCGTTCTGCATCGACGGGTCGACACGCAGCACGGGCAAGTGCGTCAGCCGATGCCGGCGGAGCTCGCCGATGCTCGGCGCGTCGTCTTCCGGGTCGCGCGCGCTGCTCATGTGGATCGAATCTCGACGGACAACGTCATGGTCGATCCCGGCTCGAGCGTAAGGAGGTGTTCCCCCGTGTTGAGCGCGTCGCCCGCCGCGGTCCAAGGCTCGAGGCAAACGAAGTCCTTGCCGGCGACTGTCCAGATCACCCATCGCGAGAACGGCTCCGAGCCTTGCAAGGTGACGCTGCCGCGTGGCGTGCTGAGCGTCGCCATGGAGCTTTCGTGATCGTAGAGGTGCAGGTCGACCTCCTTTTGCGTCAGATCGATCCCCCGAAGGACGATGTCTTTCTTGGCGACGTTGTCGAAGGCGCGGGTGGCCTTGGTTTCGACGCGCGTGGCGGCTTTGTCCGCTTGCGGTACGTGAAAATAAGGGTGAAATCCAGCGGCGAAGGGCATCGGCTCGTCGGACGAGTTCTCGAAGCGCTGTTCGATCGTGAGCGATCTGCCACGAAGCGTGTACGTGTAGCGAGCTTCGAAGCGCCACGGATACGCGGCGAGCGTCGCGTCGTTCGACCTGAGGAGCAGCGTTGCCGATGCGGCTCCCTCTTCGCTCGTTGCCGCCACTTCCCAGGGCAAGCTTCGCGCGAAGCCGTGCTGCTTCATCGAGCCCCGGTGTGGACCGCGCGTCCACGTGTCGTTTGCCAGCTTGCCGGGCGCCGGAAAGAGGACGGGATTGCCGCCGCGCACGTTGGCGTTCGGATCGCGCAGGCTCTTCTCGTCGAGGAAGAGCAGGTGCCGCCCCCGCACCGCGAGCCGAGTGAGCATGCCCCCTCGCGAGGGCGCCAACTTCGCGACGCTGTTCGCTTCCGAGTCTCGAAGCTCCAAATTTTCCAACACGCCTTCGCGAACCGCCACCGAAAACATGGTGCCAGCCTAGCGATTCTCGCCGCCAAGTCCATGCTACGGTCACGGCCGGAGAGCATGGACAGCCCTTTCGCGAGCCTCGGCGGTGAGGCAACGATTCGCGACGTCGTCGCGCGCTTCTACGACGCGATGAGCGAGCACGAGCCGGAGTTGGCGAAGCTCCACCCCTGCGACGCTGACGGCAAGGTGAGCCGCGGGCCGCGCGACAAGTTCGCCCTCTTCTTCATCGGTTGGCTCGGTGGCCCGCAAGACTACGTCGAGCGGTACGGTCATCCGAGGCTCCGCATGCGCCACGCTCACGTCCCTATCGACACCAAAATGGCCGACGCGTGGATGCGGTGCATGCGCATGGCCCTCGATCAGGCTGGCCTCGCCGGCGATGCGCGAGCCTTCGTGGAGGCACGGCTCGCCGAGGTAGCGGCTTTTCTACGCAACCAAGCCGGCTGATCGACGCCGCTCGCGCCGCCGCGATCGACGGTCAGGCGACGGGGCGCGGGTTGGCCTGCCGGCGAATCTTCTTGATGAACGTCTGCGTGCAGCTCCCGTGGCTGCCCTCGTAGTCGATGATTTCTCGGATGAGCCTGGCCTTCGATTCGTTCGAGCAGACGGTGCTGTTTTTGACCTCGGTCGCGAGCTTTGCCCCTTCGAACGTGCCCGGCCAGGTCTGCTTTTCGGCCACGGCCACCTGGTTGGTGCGCCGGTGGTGCGAGGGCTTGGTCTTGGTGACGTCGTGAAACCCCGTCGGCTCGTCCGATCGCCGTCCCGACCCATGACAGCTCGGGCAGGTCGTCGTGAGCCCGAACGAGTTGCCGATGCGGCCGTCTCCCCCGCAGATGCCGCAGGTTTCACCGGCCATGCTGCGCCCTCTTGTTCTTTTGGATCATGTGCGCTCACCATAGCCCGTGTCGGGTGGGAGGACGGCACAATCGTCGGGGTCACGGCGTGGGCCGGCGGGTTTTCGGCGGTGTTCAGGCGTCTCGCGGGCGTCCTGCAGCGAGGGCACGGCGTCGATCCCCGTC
>DATEMX010000310.1:0-3986 GCA_035275365.1 Polyangiaceae bacterium
CCCGCGACCCAGTCGACCTCGCAGTCGCCCTCGGGGGCAGGCATGGGCACCCTCCATCGAGCGAGCACCTTCGACGCGACGCCGAGCCTGAGCGCACGCTCGACCTCGCTCAACATGCTCGGAAATCGAAACGCCGTCTTATGCGGCTCACCGTCGGTGCCGTGAATGTGGCTTCCGGCGATACCCGCCTGGGGATGCCGCTCGAAGAACGCGATGAGCTCGCTTACGGCCGACGGAGCGGGAAACGCGTCGGAGTTGAGCAGATAGAAGTGCGAGGGGGGCGAAGGTGCGGAGAGGCCGTGGCGAACACCGACGTTGACGCCGTAGCCGAAGCCGCCGTTGAGCGGCGAGGCGACGATGGTTACGCGGCCGTCGGTGTCGAACGCGGGTATCGTGCGGCAGAGGTCTTCGAACGATCCGTCCTGAGAGTCGTTGTCGACGACGATGACGCGTGCGTCGGGCATTTGCCCGAGCGCCGCGAGAAGTGATCGCACGGCTTCGATGGTCAATGCCGCGGTTCGGTAGTTCACGACAATCGCGAGTAGCTGCATCGACGACTACATCTGCATGGTGCGCGCCGGCCGCTCCGGAAGAAAACCGACCAAAGGCCGAGGACTGTGCCCAATCGACCTTAGTAGGGTGCCGGTATGCGAAGGCTTTCGACCCAATATCACATCCTCGTGGTCGAGGATTCGCCTGAAGTCTCAGAGGCCTTCGTGCTACTTTTGCAAGAGGAAGGTTATCACGTGCGAGCGGCGGCCAACGGGCGCGTCGCGCTCGAGGCCCTTCGTCGCGAACGGCCGTGTCTCGTTTTCGTCGACCTCGTCATGCCCGAGCTGAACGGCTTCGAGCTCATCGACGAGATGAAGCGCGACGCGACCTTGGCCGACATCCCGGTGGTCGCCGTCACGGCGTCCAACTACGTCGCCGAAGGCGTCGAAACGTTGAAGAAGCCCTTTCGCGTCAACCGCGTTCTCGAGACGGCCAAGCACTACTGCGCCGAAAACTGACGCTACTGCGGCGGGCCGGCCCCCTCCGGCCCACGCGCGGGCCTTGGATCGGCCTCGGCAGGGTTCGGTGTGCCTCTTGCTCCGCAATCGCTGCGGAAAGGCGGGTGTCACATCAAGACGCTGCCCGGCTGGCTCATTGGTGCGCTCGTGGCTCTTGCGACCTTCGTCGCGGCCGCGTTCGCTTTCACGCATTGGATAGAGCGCACGAGCGAACGCGTGCGTACGTCGTACGGAGGAGGGCCTCGTTGCGAAGGTGACGACTGCGCTCCGGAGCGATCGCCGCCTCCCGAATTCGACGCGGGGATCGGGCCGCGGGTTGCCTCGATCGACGCGAGCATCGACCGCCGTCGGACGAGGACGCCCGTCGAGGAGGAGGACGCCGAGGTCGACGTCGGGGTCGACGTCGCCGCGCCCATCGTCGAGGCCGCCGTCGAGATCGTCGTCGAGGCGGCGCCGCCACCGCCAGAGAAGCCGGCGCCGGCCCAATGCGGCGCCCGCACGTGTCCCGAGGGTCAGGTGTGCTGCAACTCGAGCTGCGGTCTCTGTACGCTGCCGGGGGGGACGTGTACGCAAGAGCTGTGCGGCGTACCTCAGTCACCGCTCAGTTGGCCGTGCGGTCCCAACACCTGCAACATCACGGAGATCTGCTGCAACGCAAGCTGTGGCATCTGCACGCCGCCAGGCGGAACGTGCTCGCACGAACGGTGCGACATTCTACAGCTGCCCTTCAGTACGCCTTGCGGACGCAACACCTGCAATACGGGTCAAATCTGCTGCAACCCGAGCTGCGGCACGTGCACGGCTCCCGGTGAACCTTGTAACTGGGAGCCATGCCCGCAATGAACACGGCCCCGGGCGAGCCGAGAAGTTCGGTCGTTCAGAGCCCGAGGCCCACGCCGCCCATGATGGCGAACGCCACCGGGCTCGGCGTGACCTGCAAGCGCCCTTCGGCGCTCACGAACGCGTTGCCGAAATGGTACGCCGCCAGAAACCCAGGATAGAGCGTGAACTTCCAATCCGATTCGACGCGCGCCGTGGCAGTTTGAAAGCGTTCGAAGGTTCCCGTGCCCGCGAAGACATAAGGCCGGAGCTCGATAGCGGCCTGCGGGTAGATCTTGTAGCCAACCTCGCCGCCGAACGTGAATTGCGATGTCTTGTCGGTGCCCGTCGGTGTGTTCACGCTCGATCCGAGAAAGTAGTTGGCAGCGCCGCCCACGTAGATGCCGGGGACGAACGAGTATCCGACTCGTCCGCCGAAGCCGAAGCCGATGCCGGCACCGGCCTGCACTCCGGCCTCCCACCCAGGCCGCACGCGCTCGCTGGCGGTGCGGTACTGGGTGGGCTGTTCCGTGCCGGGCCCCTTCGGAGGCTCGTTGATGGAACCTGGAAAGTCGAGGGCGTGGGCGAATGCGGGAACCAAGAGCGTGGACGCCAATGCGAGCGCGGATAGCCTGCGCAACATTTTGCTGCCTCCTTCGCCGGACGAGTCCGGAGCGACAAGCGGCTTTTGCAAACGAGGTGCCGCACTCTTCCATTGCCCGCTGAGTCGGCCCCGTACACATCGGCAGTTCGATCCCCGCTCTCGACAATGCGCGCGAGGAGGTAACCACGTACCGTGCGACGACGCGTGAGGCCGAATGGCGGAGGCTCAGTCCCAACATCCACTGCAAGGTGTGCTCATCGACAAGCTCGTATCGCTCTCAATTTGGCATACCAAGTTGAGAAATGGCGCGGCGAGGTGGCTAAAGTTGTGGAGAAGCGGGGCGTCCACGCGCTTCGTTTGCAACTGCAACCGGCGAGGCCCGCATGCAAGTCATGCCAAGTCGGCTCGTCGGTCGAGAAGTGATTCCTTCCGGCGCCTACCTCGTTTGTCGACGACTGAGGTCAGAACCACACTTCGCTGAGCACGCGCGAATGGACGACGCGTTCGCGGTGGGCGCTCACGTCGGCGACGTCGAACGTCAGCCAAACGCCGTACGACCACCACCTGCGCTGGCCGCTCGTCAGCTCGTCGTTGGCGTCGACGTGAACGAGGACCCACGCGGCGCGCGCGGTCTCCGGGATACGCACGTTCGGTATCGGCTCGGCACTCAGGGCGATCCCGAACTCGCGCCATTCGGGGGCGTCGCGCGAGGCATCGAGGAGCCTCACCGTGCGCACCTTGCCCGTGCGATCGACGACGACTTCGAAGGTGGCCGACCCTCGTGCGCGCTCGGTCATGGCGAGGTTTCGTACGGCCGAGACGACGGCGCCACCACCACCGAGACCGAGCCGGCGGTCATACTCGCTGAGGCTCTGGCGGAGGCCGCCTTGAGGTGGCTCTGCTTGGTCGGGTCGCTCTGGCAACACGTACGGCGGTGGGGGTGCCGGCGGCTCTGGCGTGGCCGGAAGGATCGTGATGGGCGGCGCGAACGGAACGGCGGGCGGCAGCGGCGAATCGAAGGGGGGAGGGCTCTGCCCGTCGGGAGGCGGTAGGTAGTACGGAAACGGGGCCGCCGGCGTGGGGATGGGGATGTCGTAGGGTTCCTGGACCGGAAACGCGGGCGGCTGCTCCGCCCGAACGTCGCGGGTCGTGAAGGACGAAAGACCGATCGCGAGGAGTGCCAGGCGTAGCGCCGGACCCGACTTTGGACGCCTCTCTTGCATACCTTACGACTAGCGCCCCCGGTGCGCGCCACCACCGGTTCGAAGCCCCCGAGCCAAGGGCCGAGAGAACTCACGGAGCTTCGGCATCACGTAAGGACTCGAGGTGGAGGCGAAATGGAGATTGATCTATCGCAGGGCGAGCTCTCCCTCTTGACGACCCTCCTCGAGCAGCGATGCGAGGAGCTTCGAGTCGAAGTGCGTCGCACCGAGACGCCGAGCTACCACGATGAGCTGCGCGAGTACGAACGCGCCACGCTCGCACTTCTCCACAAGCTCGAGCGTGCGTCGAGCGAGCCACCCAGCCCGGTAGCCACCCGTCCGACCGGTTCC
>DATEMX010000311.1:0-4394 GCA_035275365.1 Polyangiaceae bacterium
CCTGGATGCCAAGTCACGAACGACGGGAGGACCCCTTCCTGCTTCAGTTCTCAATTTGCCATGGCAAATTGGGAACGATGGCGCGGACCCTCCTAGTGCCGCGGCTGAACTGAGGACAAGACTTCGGCCGCGCGACACTAGCACTACTGTCGCAGATTTCTCGCTACCAGATCGATTGCCCTACGAGCAACCCATCGAGTTTCCGCAGTTCAAGCACTTGTAGCAAGCGCCGTTTCGCACGGTGATGTGTCCGCAGCCATCGCACACGGGGGCGTCGCCCATCATTTCTTCGAGCTGGGCGTCGAGCGAGCTGCCCATGCCTTCGCTCGCGGTGGGCCGAAGCGTCGCCCGCGTGTCGACCTCGAGCGGCGTGTCATACGACACGAACGCGCGGGCATTTCGCTGGTTCGGATCGTCGAGGGGAGGGGGGAGCGACGGGCTCGTGGTCTCTTCGCTGGGGGGCACCTGGGCGAAGTCGTAGCGGTGGAGGTATTCGACGCCGAGCACGCGGAACAAGTAGTCGACGATCGACGTCGAGAACTTGATGTTGGGGTGGCCTTCGACGAGCCCCTGCGGCTCGAAGCGCGTGAAGGTGAACTGCTCGACGAAGGTCTCGAGCGGCACGCCGTACTGAAGGCCGACGGAGACCGACATGGCGAAGCAGTTCATGAGGGAGCGGAACGCGGCGCCCTCTTTGTGCATGTCGATGAAGATCTCACCGAGCTGCCCGTTTTGGTATTCGCCGGTACGGAGGAAGATCTTGTGTCCGCCGACCTTGGCCTCTTGCGTGAAGCCGCGGCGCTTCTTGGGGAGGCGCACCCGCGTACCCGTGGGGAGCGTCGGCGGTGAGGCTACTTGCGGCAAGCGCGCCACCTGCATCGATTCGATCGGCGGCAAGCTGCCCTTGGTGACCGCCTCCTCGTTTGGGCTCGATTCTTTGCTCGAGGTCGAGAGCGGTTGCGACGCCTTGCAACCGTCGCGATAGAGCGCCACGGCTTTGAGCCCGAGCCGCCAGCCCTCTTCGTAGATCTCGCGGACCTCATCGACCGTTGCGTCGTTGGGGAGGTTTACGGTTTTGGAGATGGCGCCCGAGAGAAACGGCTGAGCCGCGGCCATCATGCGAACGTGCGACATCGGCGCGAGAAAGCGCCGGCCTGTTTTGCCGCAGCGGTTTGCGCAGTCGAACACGGAGTAGTGGTCGGTGCGTAAGTGCGGCGCGCCTTCGATCGTCATACGACCGATGATGACGTCGTTGGCTTCGTCGATCTCGCTGCGCGAGAAACCGAGGTACGAGAGCAGCGAGAACCCCGGCCGCCGCATCTGATCTTCGGGGACGCCGAGGCGCGCGTACGACTCTTCGCCCAGGACCCACGGCCCGAACGCGAGGTCGAGCTCGAACGAGCTGAGCAGCGCCGCTTCTACCTTGCCGAGATCGTCGTCTAGGAGCCCACGCGCCTTGAGCGACGCGCGATTGACGTTCGGTGCAGCCAAGAGCGTGTTGGTGCCGCATACGAAGGCGACGATTTCGGTCACCTCGGTGGGCGAGTAGCCGAGCCGCTTCAAGGCTTCGGGGACCGACTGATTGACGATCTTGAAGTAGCCGCCGCCGGCGAGCTTCTTGAACTTGACGAGCGCGAAGTCGGGTTCGATGCCAGTCGTGTCGCAGTCCATGAGCAGGCCGATGGTACCGGTGGGCGCGAGCACGGTGGCCTGCGCGTTGCGGTAGCCGTTCTCCTGGCCGATGCGAACGGCCTCGTCCCAGTCGTCGCACGCCGCGCGCCAGAGCGGCTCGGGGCACTGGTCGCGATCGATGGCGTAGGCCGCATCGCGGTGCATGCGCATCACGCGCAGCATGGGCTCGCGGTTCTTGGCGAAACCAGCGAAGGGCCCCTTCGAGCCGGCCATCTCGGCCGAGACCTTGTAAGCGTGACCGCACATGATGGCGGTGAGGGCGCCGGCGATGGATCGGCCCTGGTCTGAGTCGTAGGCGATGCCGCGCAACATGAGCAGGGTGCCGAGGTTGGCGTAGCCGAGGCCGAGCGGCCGATAGTCGTGCGAGTTTTGCGCGATCTTGCCCGTTGGGTACGACGAGAAATCGACGAGGATCTCTTGCGCCATGAAGAAGACGCGGATCGCGTGGCGGTATCCGTCGACGTCGAACGTGCCGTCCTCCCCGAGGAACTTGGTGAGGTTCAGCGACGCCAGGTTGCAGGCCGTGTCGTCGAGGAACATGTATTCGGAGCACGGGTTCGACGCGTTGATGCGGCCGGTGTTCGAGCAGGTGTGCCAGCGGTTGATGGTGCTGTCGTATTGCACGCCGGGATCGGCGCATCCCCAGGCGGACTCGGCGAGCGTGTTCCACAGCTCTTTGGCGGGCATCGTTTCGACGATCTCGCCCGTGGTGCGCGCGCGCGTCTGCCACGTGCCGCCCGAGAGGGCCGCGCGCATGAACTCATCGGTGACGCGAACCGAGTTGTTGGAGTTTTGCCCGCTGACGGTGTGGTAGGCGTCCCCGTTGAAGTCGCTGGCGTAGCCTTGGCGAATGAGCGCTTGGGCCTTTTTCTCTTCGCGCACCTTCCACGTGATGAAGTCCACGATCTCGGGGTGATCCATATCGAGGCACACCATCTTGGCGGCTCTGCGAGTGGTACCGCCCGATTTGGTGGCGCCGGCCGCGCGATCGAGCACCTCGAGAAAGCTCATGAGACCCGAGCTCGTTCCGCCGCCCGAGAGCTTCTCTTGCCGGCCGCGGAGGCTCGAGAAATTGGTGCCTGTCCCGGAGCCGTATTTGAAGAGACGCGCTTCGTTCTTCACGAGCTCGTAGATGCCCATGAGGTCGTCGCCGACCGATTGAATGAAGCAGGCCGAGCACTGAGGGCGCTCGTAGGCGCGCGCGGTCTCGGCCACGGTGTCGGCCTGGAAGTCCCAGCCCCAGTTGCCGCCCGTTCCTTCGATACCGTAGCGGTGAAAGAGACCGCAGTTGAACCAAACGGGCGAGTTGAACGCGCCGTATTGGTTGACGAGCAAGAAAGACAGCTCGCTCTCGAAGCTGTCGGCATCCTTCTTCGTGGCGAAATAGTTGCCGAGCTGCTCGCCGGCTTCACGGATGGTGTGGGCGAGCCGGTAGACGACCTGCCGCACGCTGTTCTCGCCGAGCTCCTTTTTTCCGTAGAGCCCGGCCTTACGGAAGTACTTCGAGACGACGATGTCGGTGGCGAGCTGCGACCAGCCGGACGGGATCTCGGCTCCATCCATCTTGAAGACGACCGAGCCGTCGGGGTTGGTGATGATGCTGCTGCGCCGTTCCCAAACGACCGAATCGAACGGATCAGCTCCGACTTGCGTATAGTGGCGCGGAACGGTCGTGCCGCGGCGCGCGTGGGCCCCGCTCTTCTTGTTGCCCGCTTTGGCGGACTCGGGGGCGCGTGACGAGCGTGGGCTCGGTGTGCCGTCGCGGAGGGTTGGACGAGTTCTCATCGCGCTCTGGGACTTGCCGTTCACTCTACCGTTCTCCCCAACAATCGTCGGCTGCGCCATGTGACCTACCTCCTCTTGACCCTTTGCCTGCTCAATGCCCAAAAAAAACCACGCCACGGCAAGTACCCCGGGAGGGGCGCTAACCGGCCAACTCAAGTGTTCGTGTCTAAGCCGGGCCGCCCGGAAGGGAGAAGCTCGACACCGATCCCCCACCTCGACTCACACTTACTTTCGCCGCCAACCCCTTGCCTTGTGTTCTCCGAACATCTGAGCAGGGGAGGCATGCGCAGACCAGCCTTATACCCCTATATGTTGTGGGTGATCAATCGAATTGCACTACATTCGGTGCTCGCTCGCTCTAGAAGCGCGAATTTGAAGGGGATTCACTGAACAGCCAAGCGGCTGAACACATGATGTCCACAGGTTCTTCCGAGGATCCCCTCGCCGACCTGTGCGGCTCCTGCGAGCGGGGGCCGTCGGGGGATTTCCCGGTCGCTGCCAAGCCGCCAAAGGGATGGGTTGGGGTTGCTGCCATGGATTTTCTGGGAGGGTGAGGCGAGGCTGAGAGGCTTGCGGGGGTGCAGCACCCCCTCAAACCTCTTCTTTGGCGGCTTGGCGGCTTAGCGGCGACCGGATCGCCCACCGCCGTCGAAGCACGTGTTGCTTAGAAGTGCAGCCCCGCGACGACACCGAGCGTGGCGGCCATGCCGATGCTCGAGCCGTCGGCTTTGTAGAGCGCAGCTTTCGCGCATTCTTGCTTCTGCATCGGATCGGTGAGGGCGCTGCAGTCGGCGGCTTGGGCTTGCACCGACGTCGTGGGATCGAATCCGGGGCGGGAAAGCGCGAGGATCTCCGCGCTTGCGTTGGCGCCGATGGTGAAGTTCTTCGTCACGTAGATGTCGAAGCCGAACCCCGCG
>DATEMX010000312.1:0-4678 GCA_035275365.1 Polyangiaceae bacterium
GTAATAGAAGAATACGGCGGCGCCCGCGACGACGAGCGAAGCAAAAATGTCTTTCGCGAATTCGTAGACGAGCCCGACGGGAACGCTACCAACGAGCGGGAGGCGGACCGGCGAGTCACCGAAGATCCAGAGGTTGAAAGCAGGATCGAACCCTCGGCCCCAGAGGATGAGCGTGCGCAGCAAGAGCACGGAGAACCCGAGGAAGATGAGCTTGTGCGCTAGCCCAGCCAGCGGGTAGTAGCTCATCTTCTTTTGCACGAGCGCGTACTCGTACGTCACCTTGAGTCGTTTGCCGACGTGGTCGAGCCGATTCTCGCTCCGCCCCACCTTGAGAAGCTGCCAGCGGCGGTTGGCGCTCCAGGCAAAAGCAGCCCAGGCGGCGACCAGAAGGGTGAGCATCATGATGGGGTTCATCGAGGTGGCATTCGTAGCACTAGTCGGCCTATTTTTGGGAGCCATGGATGCCCGTCGCCCCACTGCAACGGCATGGAGGGAGCGCGGTACCCCGAAGGGGCGGCTGCCTAGGCCTTCCAGTTCATCACGAAGGCGCACACCTCCTCGCCGTGGGCTCGGCAGCGGGGGTGCTGAATGCGGACGTCTTTGGCGCCTACGAGCTCGAGTAGCCTGCTAATATAGGCCGCGACCTCGCGGCAAAGGGCGCTGTCGACCACGCCCCAACCATCGAGCGTTCCGTGCAGGCGGGTTGGGCCGTCGCGCGTCACGTGGAATTCGCCCGTGTCGTGGAACCGGCGCCAATACTCGGCGGCCTTTTCGATGACGAACGCCGGGTTGGCGAGTCGCATGAAAAGGCGGTGAATCGTGGTCAAGTCTTGCTCGGCTTCGTACCGTCCGAGCTCGGCGACGAGGCCGAGATCGGACTGGCCGTGCATGCCGTCCAAGCGACGAATGAGGCGCGCGTAGAGCGCGAGATCGTACCAACCGACGCCGATGACCGAGGCCAGGACTTCGCGATCGTCGGGGGCCATCGCCGCGAGCAAGCGGGCCCACCCATCGGCCCCGAATCGCTCGATGGTGAACGAGCGAACGTTGCAAAAACCAACCCCCTTGGTCCGCGCCATTTCGAGCCCCCTCAAGCCAGATGACCGAGCTTGATTCTCGGTCATCTGGCTTGTTTCTTCTTCAGGGCGGCACGCCCCGCCCCGAAAAAGCGACGTTTTTCGGGGGGCCACCCCACGCGACTCTCTTCGCTCGAGACGGAGAGCTCACGAATGGCGAACTCTGATTTAGCCTCTACTCTGCTGCTCTTGCTGACCATGGCTCGCCGCCAATCTACTCGATTCTAACGCGATAACTCTGGCAGGCCCTCGATTCGCCGGGGCTACCGCAAGTTTTCGTTTCGTCGCTCGGATCGAGGACGAGGCTCTTGGCGAAGGTCTTGCCGCCGATCCGTGCCCCGAAGGTGACTTTGACCGGCGCGCGCGTGTCTTCGCCCTTGTCGAGCGCGATTTCGACCTTGTATTCGCCGGGCGGCGCGCGATCGCCGTCGAAGTAGACGTTCTCGTGGTTCTGTCCGTGGCAAGTGCTCTCGGGGCGGCCGCAGTCGCCTTCTTTGACGAAGCCCGATTTGGTGCGCTGTCCGGGTTTGGCCACTTCGCCGCCAGGCTCGGTCACGTCGAGATCGACGTCGGCGGCGTCGGACCACGCGATGACGAACTGCACCGGGCCCGTTTGTAGCCCGCACCCCTCGTCGATGAGGCCGTTGCAGTTGTTGTCGGTGGCGTCGAAGCAAAGCTCAGCGCCGGCGGGCGTGCACGCCACGGTGATGGGCACATCGCCCGGGCCCATGACGGACCCGTCGATGGAGTTGCCCTCGGGCACTTTCGGTGCGACTGGCGGCGTGCGTTTGGGCGGGGGAAGGGGAGCCCGGCATGCCCCGAACGCGAAGAGGGCGATCGCGATCGGGGCGAGCCTCACTACTTGCCTGGAATGACGTTGGCGCCGCTCGCCGACGGCTCTTTGCCGGCGGGGATGACCTCGCCCGCTACGAGCTTCGGATTCATGAACTCGAAAAACGCCTTGTTCGCCAGCACCCCCGTTTCGCCCGGTTCGTCGCGCAGCGCCATGAGGGACCCTTGCTCCTTCATGAACTTGAGCGTCTGGATGGCGCTGCGCTTCTTGGCGCTGTCGCCCTTCTTCGCGTCTTGCAGGATGCGATAGCGGAGCACGACGCGGGTCATCGAGTGCGGGCCATTGTCGAACTCGAGGTTGTCGAACTGCGCTTGGAGGCGAAGCCGCGTCCAGTCTTGCGCGGTGTCTTTCACGCGCACCCGGGCGATCGCTTCGGCCGTTTCCACCCAGCGGTAGAGCCGACCTTTGGCGAAGTCGTCGTCGGACCAGTAGCCGAACGAGCGGTAGTAGATGTCTTTCAACTCGTCGAGCGCTTCTTTCGGATAGTCGCCGTACATCGCGACGGCCTTGGTGGCCATGTCGGTCGTGCCGCCCAAGATGAGCGCAAGCGCGGCATCGTTGCGGAGCTCGACGTCGTCCATCTTCTTCGCGAGCTGCGCGGCGACCTTGTCGTCGAACCCACCGAAGCCGATGGCGCGCGCCACCTGGTGCCTTACCTCGACGTCGCTCTCTTTGTCGATGAGGTCGACGAGACCGGCGCTCGTGCCGGGTACGGGGCGGTGCACGAGGGCCTCGAGGTAGCAAGCGCGGATGAGCTGCTTCTTCGGCTCCTTGCTCTTGAAGTCGTGCACCTTCTTCACGACCTCGTTCATGTTGTCGTCCGTGGCGACCCACGGAAGGGCGAAACACGCCTCGAGGCGGCCCTGCTCGTTCTCCTGCTCGTCTTCGATGAACTTGACGAGCGTGGGGAAGATCTTGGGATCGCCCCACTGCGCGAAGCCGTCGGCGGCGCCCACGTTGAGCGCGCGAAGCGTCATCCCGAGGATGGCGAGCCCGCCGCCCATGAGTGAATCCATGGTGACGTCGATCTTCTTGTCGCGGCGTGAGAGGCCGCGCTCGAGCGTGCCCCAGCTCCCTGGATCTTTGAGCCAACCGACGTAGCGCATCGCGCTCTGGGCGATTTCCCACTCGCGTGGGAGCGGCGGCTGCTGCCCCTCTTTCGGCAAGCCGATGCTGGGGTTTGACCATTTGCGCATGGCGTCGATGTCTTTGGTCGAGCCCGACGCGGCCAAGAAGCGAAGCCCGTTGGCGTGCGGCTCGGGCTTGTCGTGGAGCCAGAAGATGACGGAATCTTCAGCCTTCGCCCGGAGATCGGCCGCGGCTTCGGGGTGCACGATGGCGAGGTCGGCGAGCATGCGCGCCGCGACGACGCGCGCGTTGTCGTCGCGCTTCTGCATGCGCTCGTAGTCGTTCGAGTCGGAGTAGACCTTGAGCGGATCGAGCCGCATGCGGTTGGCGAGGTACGGAATGGCGCGCAGATCGCCCACTTCGGCGAGGCGCAACGCCGCTTCGGTTTCCCAATGGATGTGCGGCTTCGAATTGATGTAGGCGACGAGCGCGTTGGCGGCGCGCGGATCGGCGATCTTGCGCAGCATGTCGAAGAGCTGCTTGTTCTGGTGCCAGGTCGTCTCGGCCTTGTCGCGGGCCACGCTGCCTAAGGCGATGACGAGGCCCTCGCCGCCGATGCCGTCGCGGAGCGCTTCAATGAACTTGGCGCGGTTGTCTTTGTCGGCCTTGGAGAGCGCTTCGAGGAGGGGCGTGCGCGCCTTGGCGTCGGCGATCTTGCCGAGCCCGGTGGCCGCCTCGCGGGCGACGTCGATGACCGGATCTTTGACCAGCTTGATGAGCGCGTCGGTGAATTTCGGCGCGGCGTTGCGCGAGAGTATGTTGGCGATGAGCTGGCGCACCGATTCGTTTTCGTCGCCCGCCATGCCGGCGAGCGTGTCCAAGGTGACGAGCTTGGCGAGTTCTTCCGGGTTGAAAGCCGGACCGCCGCCGAGGCGTTGCACCTTGGCGAGGTGACCTTTGCGGTAGAGGTCCATCGCCTTCTCGAAGACGCGCGCGTCATGGAGGGTTACGAGCGCCCAAGTGAGCTGCGGGCGATCGGACTCGTCGGCCTCGAGCAGCGCCTTCTGCAGCGGATCTTTGGCCGAATCGGCGTCGGGCGACCCGAAGTAGGCGAGCACCTGGGCGGCCACGCCGCGGATGCGATGATCGATCTGCGTGAGGGCTTTGACGGCCAGCGGGATCGCCTCTTTGTCGCCTTCCCAGCCGAGCTGGATCAGAGCCTCTTGCTGCAGCTCGAACTCTTCGGTCTTGGCGGCCAAATCGCGCCAGCGGGGCACACGCTCGTTCTTCGGCAGGACATAGATGCCCTTCTTGGCGGCGTGGATCTGATCCATCGACATCTTCGCCGACTCGGTTTTGAGCGCGAAGACGGCCAAGAGCGTGCCGCCGATGATCATGACGGCCGCGGCGAGCACCACCTTCGGGTTGAAGCGGCCACGCTTGAAGTCGGCATCGTACGGCCCGATGGGCCCTCCCCCGCCGCCCATGGGTTGCCCGGGAACACCCCCGCCGGGGGGGTCGTCATCGGGCGGCCATTTGGCCATGTCGAAGCGGTCGATACCACCGCGCACGGGCGGGGCATGTTGGGGGAGCTTCGGCAATTGGGGTTGATGTTCCGACGGCGGCATCGGGTCGTGCATGATCCCTCCGGTGCCCGGTTCGGGGCACGGGCGAGGCGGTG
>DATEMX010000313.1:0-7316 GCA_035275365.1 Polyangiaceae bacterium
ACAAAGTCGCGCGCGACACGGAGCGAAACCACTGGATGACCGCCGAAGAGGCGCGCGCGTATGGTTTGGTAGGCCGAATCTTGGAGGGAGAAGGAGCGCTCGACAGAGTGGCCCACGCGACGTGACGCCCCGCGTGTCGGCGGAGTGCGTCGGCCTCACCTTCCGCTCCGGTCGCGGAGAACCTCGCGGAGCTTGCGCGTCAACGCGCCGGGGGTGAGGGGCTTCTGAAGATAGGCAACGCCCGAGTCGAGCACGCCATGCTGCAAGACGGCGTCGTCGGTATAGCCGGACATGAAGAGCACTTTCATGTCGGGCCGCTGAGCGGCGAGGCGTTCGGCCAATTGGCGGCCGCTCATGCGCGGGAGCACGACGTCGGTCAAGAGCAAATGGATCTTCGACGCGTGCTGCTCGCTGATGAGCAGGGCCTCGCCGCCGTTGGGCGCCTCGAGCACCACGTAGCCGCTGCGCCGGAGAATGCGACGCGCGAGCGCGCGAACCTGGTCGTCGTCCTCGACGAGCAAGATCGTTTCGGTGCCGCGCTCGGCTTCCATCGTCGGGCGATCCGAAGCCCGCGGCTCGGCGGTGCCCGTCACACGGGGGAAATAGACCTTGAATGTCGTTCCCCGCCCCGGCTCGCTGTAGAGCCAAATGTGCCCGCCGCTCTGCTTGACGATGCCGAAGACGGTGGCCAGGCCGAGCCCCGTTCCCTTGCCCAATTCCTTGGTGGTAAAGAACGGCTCGAAGACCCTGGCCTGCGTTTGCTTGTCCATGCCGATGCCGTTGTCGGTGACCGCGAGCATCACGTAGCCCCCGGCCGTCACTTCGGCGTGCGCCAGGGCGTAGTCCTCGTCGAGCTCGACGTTCGCCGTCTCGATCGTGATCTGGCCGCCTTGTGGAAGAGCGTCGCGCGCGTTGACGGCGAGGTTCACGATGATCTGGTCGATTTGACCCGGATCCGCCTTCACGTGCCACACGCCTCGCCCCGGAAGCGTCGTCAGCTCGACCGCGGCGCCGAGGAGCCGCCGCAACATCGGCTCGACGCCGAGCACTCTCTGGTTCAGGTCGATCACCTTGAGGTCGAGCACCTGTTGGCGGCTGAAGGCGAGCAACTGCCTGGTGAGGTCCGCGGCGCGCAAGGCCGCCATTCTGATCTCGCGGACGTCGACGCCAATCGGGTCGTCCGCGGTGAGGTTAGTTCCGATCATCTCGGCGTAGCTCAGGATGACCGACAGGACGTTGTTGAAATCGTGCGCGACGCCTCCCGCCAAGCGACCCACGGCATCCATCTTCTGAGAGTGGCGGAGCTGCTCTTCCGTTCCTCGCAAGAGAGCCTCCGCGCGTTCGCGTTCCAAAAGCTCGCGCCGCGCCGTTTGCAGAAGTCGCGCGTTGACGATGGCCAGCGCGGCGTGATCGGCGAGCGCTTGGGCCAAGTCGCGGTCGTGGTCGTCGAAGGGAGGCGATCGGGGTAGGAAACGCGCCAACGAGAGAAGGCCGATCGATTCGCCTCGCGCGCGCAACGCGACGAGGAGCACGCTGTGGATCCCGATGGCCTCGTATACCTCGGTGATCTCGGGAGTGCTCGACGCACGAATTTGATCGAGGTCGAGCCGAGGCACGAGGAGGGCCTCTCCAGTGTCGATCACCCGCCGCGCGGTCGTTTGCTCGACCAAGTTGTGGGGTGCGGCGACATGCGCGCGAATGCGAGCGAGCATGTCACCATCGTGGATGCGCGTCTCCATCGGCATGTGCACGGCGACGGGCGTCAGCCATCCAGAGTCGGAGAGCAGACGTACGACGCAGCCGTCCCCGACGACTTCGGCGAGGCGCTTGGCGACGAGGTCGAGAAGTTCCTCGTAGTTGGCCGTAGCCTCCGAGAAGGCGCGTAGCGACGCCGACAGGACGAGCAAACGCTCTTCGAGCTGCTCCGCCCCCCCGAAACGCATCGGGCCATCGTACCAGAGTCCGGCCCATTCGAACCACGGCTCTCGAGAGAGTGGTATCGCTTCGGCGGAGTAGATCTCGCGTGGTCCCGTTTTGCCGTGTACGGACCTGTGGGCTAAATTGTACGTACGATGACAAAGACCCTTACTCGCACGGGCAACAGCCTGGCGCTCGTTCTCGACAAGCGCATGCTCGAAGCAACTGGCATCGACGCCGACACACCGCTCGAGGTGTCGACCGACGGTGATGTCATCGTGATCTCTCCGGTTCGACCGAAGAAGCGAACGGCCAAACTCAAGAGCATCATCGACGAGCTCGATCGGGAACATGCAGGCGCCTTCCGCCGCTTGGCGGAATAGCGCACGACGAGGAGTCGCTCCGTGCCCGCCGCCTTCCCGACGCTCGACGAAGTTCTGGCGATTCACGCGCACCAGATCGATCGATACGGCGGAGCACATGGAATTCGGGACCGCCGATTGCTCGAATCGGCCCTGGCCATGCCCGAAGCATCGTTTTCGGGCGTGGAACTGCATTCGACCCTCTACGAGAAGGCCGCCGCCTACCTGTTTCACCTCGTGAAGAATCATCCGTTCGTCGACGGGAACAAGCGAACGGCCCTCGCGGTGAGTCTCGTCGTTCTCCGCCTCAACGGCATACGCGTGCACGCCACCGACGACGAGCTCGTCGATCTCGTCGTCGGCACCATCGACAATCGTTACAGCAAGGCCGCCATCGCCGAGTTCTTGAGGCTACACGCCAAGTAGCGCTCGCACTAAGGCGTTCGGCGGAGGACATGCGACGGCGACTCCGAACAAAATCGCAATGCGCGTCAAGCGAGGGCAAAGAGCCCAATGTAGAAGGGACGTGTGAAGCCCGAGACACAGTCATTCTACGAGGCCGCCGTGAAACGAGCCGTCGAGCACGTCGTCGAGAATCTCGACGGCGCGCTCGATCTCGAGCGGCTGGCGCGCGGTGCGGCGCTGTCGCCGTTTCACTTTCACCGAATCTTCCGCGGCTTGGTGGGGGAAACTCCGCTCGAGCTGCATCGCCGGCTGCGGATGGAGCGCGCCGCGTTTACCCTCCTCGAGCAGAGCTCCGCCGTGACCACCGTGGCATTCGACTCCGGCTACGACACCCACGAAGCGTTTACGCGCGCGTTTCGCGAGCGCTACGGGTGCTCGCCTTCGGAATTCCGGCAAAGCGGCTATCGCGAAGGTATCGGCTGCCAGCGTTCGCTTCAATTCGAAATCGCCGCCCGTTCGGGGATCCACTTTCAACCCGAGCCAGCGGCTCACGTCACCGTCCGATTCGTCCAAGGAGGAGCCGCCATGAACGTCGAAATCAAGAAAATGTCCGAGCTTCGCACCGTCACCTTGCGTCACGTAGGCCCCTACAACCGCATCTCCGAAGCCTTCGGTCGGCTCGGGGAGATCGCGGGAGCGGCCGGTCTCTTGGTCACCAGGCCGACGATGCTCGCGATCTACCACGACGATCCCGAGACGACGCCGGAAGCGGAGCTCCGCTCCGATGCGGCCATGACCCTCCCCGAGGGCGTCCCATGCCCGGCTGGGCTCGTCGAGCAGCGTGTGGCCGGCGGACGATACGCCACCACGACGCACCTCGGATCGTACGAGACGCTCGGCGACACGTGGGCGCGATTCATGGGGCAATGGCTACCGCAAAGCGGTCAGCGCGTCGGCGATGGGGTGACCTACGAGATCTACGTGAACAATCCCACCGAGGTCGAGAAGCAGGATCTGCGCACCGAGCTTTACATCCCGCTCGCTTAGAATTGGCAACGTGCTTGTCCAACGCGGTACTGGCTGACGCTGATCGAGCTTCAAGCTCGTGAAATGATGGGGACCGTGCGGAACGCGTGCGGTTTTGCGTCGGAGACTGCAATCTCGCTGCCGGGATCGACCGGCCCACTTCGGGAACTACGCAAATCATGGCGGTTGAATGGCGGATAGGAGCGCCGGCACAAAGGGGGTCCGTCCGTCGACCCTAATGGGCCCTCGAGCGCCGCGTCGACGACAGTGTCGAGCCCTGCGCGCGTCATTCGCAATTTAGCATGCTAAATTGCGAATGACGACTTGGACCCTCCGCGCTTCACGTCGACGGCGCTGGCCCTGCGCGCGTCCCGTCGCAATTTTGCATGCCGGCGCCGGCACGCCAAGTAGCGAACGACCGGTGCTGGACCCTCCGCGCTTCACGTCGACGGTGTCGGACCTTCCGCGCTTCACGTCGCAATTTTGCATGCCAAGTTGCGAACGATGGTGTTGGACCCTCCACGCAACGAGCACAGGCAAGGGCTCACCTCGGATGATTTCGAGGGTTTAGGAGCGACGTGAGGCGAACGCTGGGATTCCCGGAAGCGAAGGGCGCCAAAAAAACCTGGACAAATATATGCGTTTGAATGTATATACACCGTCATGCAAGAAGTCGTCTTCCAGACCCTCGCCGACCCGACGCGCTTTCGCATCATCGAGGCCCTTCGCGGCGGCGAGCGCGCCGTCGGCGATATCGTCGGCGCGGTCGACATCCACCAATCGGGCGTTTCGCGGCACCTGCGTCTCTTGCAGGAGGCCGGCTTCGTCAAGGTTCGGCCCGACGGGCAGAAGCGCCTCTACTCGCTTCGCCCCGAGCCGTTCCGCGAGGTCGACGAGTGGGTGAATCGGTATCGCTCGCTCTGGGAGGCGCGTCTCGACAAATTCGCCGAAGAGCTCGCGCGAAGGCAGAGAGCTCGCGTGAGTAAAAACAAGGAGAAGGACACGTGAACATGAATACGCAAGGCGCTACCCGAAAACGCAAGATCAAGATCGAACGGACCTACAAGGCGCCGCTCGACGACGTGTGGGACCTCTGGACCACGAAAGACGGCATCGAGGCCTGGTGGGGGCCCGACGGGTTTTCCGTGAAGGTGCACACGCTCGATCTCCGAGCGAGCGGGCAGATGCGCTACGCGATGACGGCGAGCGGCGCTCCGCAGATTGAATTCATGAAAAGAGCGGGCATGCCGCTCACCACCGAGACGCTCATCACCTTCACCGAGGTCACGCCAAAGACGCGCCTCGCGTACGACACGTTGACCGACTTCATTCAAGGCATCGAGCCCTACCAAGCGGCCACGCTCGTGGAGCTCTTTCCGATCGCCGGCGGCGTGAAGATGGTCCTCACGATCGACGCGATGCACTCCGAGGAATGGACGCAGCGCGCGGTCATGGGCTGGGAGAGCGAGCTCGGCAAGCTCGAGAAGCTCATCGCGCAGAGGGGGGGCCGGTGATGAGCGCCCAATCCGAGTCGACGACGAGCGCCCAATCAGGGCCGCGCATCGGGCGCAGCGTGTTGGCGGTGTTCCTCGGGATGCTCGCCGGCGCCGCTCTCTCGCTCGGCACCGATCAGGTGCTTCACGTGCTCGACGTGTACCCGCCGTGGGGTCAGCCCATGCGCGATCCGCGCTTGAACCTCCTGGCGCTCAGTTACCGGTGCGTCTACGACATTGCCGGCTGCTACATCATCGCCAAGCTCGCGCCGAAGAACCCGATGCGCCACGCTCTCATCGGCGGCTCTGTGGGGTTCGTTTTGAGCATGGGCGGCGTAGTGGCAGGGACGATGGCGGACCTGGGGCCCCTTTGGTACCCCGTGCTCCTCGCGCTCACGACGTTGCCCTGCGCTTGGATCGCGGGCGTCCTGCATCGCAAATGGGAGCGCGCCGTGTGAAAGGCGAGCGGCGTTCAGCGTTCGGTGCGCTTGCGAGTGCGATGTAGCGCCCGTTCGATGGCGCTCTCGACGTTACCCACGGTCGGCTGGCCGGGAGCGGGCGACGGATGCGCCGGAGCATCGGCGCGCACCGAATGCGTCGCTTGTACGACGGGGTCCGTTCGCCCGGCGGCGGTCGTAGTTCGAGCGAGCGCAGATGGCGCGGGGGGGGCGACCTTCTTTCGCCCTGTGCGGCGTCGTTCCGGCCAGAAGCGGCGCACCGACACCTCGCAGAGCAGCATCACCACGGCGAGCGCCACGAGCCAAGGCGCGAAAGGCTCCCGCGACGCCGAAGCCGTAGTGCCGGCGAAGACGCCCGCCATAGTGAGTCGCTCTTTGCCGTGCGATGCCTTGGCGAGGGCGGCGAGAAGCTCTTTGCCCCCGCGCGCAGAACCCGGCTCGAACTCGGGGGCGTAGGCGAGGGTGACCGCTGGAGCGCGGAACGTACGCGCGCCAACCCTCACGACGGGATGGAACACGCCGCTGCCGTGTACTTTGAAGTGCGCGCCCACGCGGTCATAGTCCTCCCACGACATGGGCACCAGGGCAGGCTCCGCGCGACCGTCACCCGCAAGAACGACGAGCGTCGCGTTGCCGAGCGGTGGCGTTTTGGGGTCGAAGTCGAGCGTGACGTGGAGGTCGTCCCCGACGAGCCGCGCGCGGGCAGCGGCATCGACGACGCCGGGCTCGGTGGGCATCGTCCAGCGCACGGCGTTCTCGAGGAGCGCGCGGCGCTCGCTCCAATTGGCGAGATCACCCGTATGTTGTCCGTCGACTTCGGCGGTGATGGTCACGACGCGCCCCGCGCCACGCTGCCAAAACGCCACTACGGGCGCGCGATTGTCGTCGTCGCTTCGCAGTCCCAAGCTCGCCTGCGCCTTCAGGTACGTGAGGTTGTAGCCGCCGATGCGCGGCAATCCCGCCGCGGAGAGCGCGCCGAGCAGCGAGAGATCGGGCCCCAAAGCGAGCGGCACGGCGACGTCGACGAAGCTCGATCGGGCGACGGCGATCGTCTCTTGGCTGAAGATACGCGGCAGCGAGAGGACGTCTTCGGCGAAGTAGATTCGTCCGCCACCCAAGCGAGCGACGTCGACGAGGAGGTCGGCGTCGGAATCGGTGCGTTTGCCCATGCCGATGACCGACACGGTGACGCCGTCGGCGACGAGCTTGGCGATGGTGTGCTCGTAGTCGGCGGGCTCTTCCGAGTCGCTCGCGTCGGCAAAGAGCAAGACGTGGCGCGTCGGCTTGGAAGATTTGTCGATCTCCCTCTTCGCGGTCGCGAGCCCCACACCGATGTAGATGCCTCCTCCGCCCGTGAACGCGCGCGCAACCTTATCGAGCGGCAACCCCGAAGCGACCGGGCGCATGTCGAAGATCTCGTGCGGCGTGGTGTCGACGAGAAACACCGACGCGTCGTCCTTCGGGTTGAGGAGTTGGAGCGCGGCGACGACGCCCTCGGCGGCGAGCTGCATCTTCGTGCGGCCGTCGGGCACGGCTACGCCCATCGAGCCGCTCGAGTCGAGGACGATCGACATCGCGAGCGCCGCCTTGCGTTGCTCTTGGCGGAGCTCGAGCGAAACGGGCAAGACGTCTTCGATCGGCGATTTGCGATATCC
>DATEMX010000314.1:0-2459 GCA_035275365.1 Polyangiaceae bacterium
CGCGGGTGCGAGTGGCGGGACCGGGCGGCGCCTTGGGGCCGATCTGGACTCGCGTACAAGGGAGCGACTCGACGGCGATGCCCAACGTCGGCATCGGAGGGATCGCGCGCGATCCCGACGACCCCACGAACACCTGGTATGTCGGCACTGAGGTCGGCGTTTTCTACACGCAGAACGCCGGGAGCACCTGGTCGAACGCAACTGCACCGCTCGGCTTGCCGAACGTGGCGATTGGATGGTCGATCGAGGTCAACCCCGTTACCCGATACTTGACGGTTGGCACCTTCGGGCGCGGCATCTGGCGCATTCCCCTCTCGGGCGGCACGCTCCCCGATCTCATCGTCTCCACTTCGCCCGCGCCCACGATGTCCCCCTCCAATACACCGGCGCGAGGCCAGGTCGTATCCTTCAAGGCGACGATCCGAAACCAAGGTGCCGTCGCGACCCCCAATCTGACGAATTACCGCGTCACGTTCTCCATCGATGGATCGGTGAAGAGCACATGGACCGGCGGCTCTGCGCTCGGAGCTAGCTCGACCCTCGCGGTGACCGGCACCGGCACTTGGACCGCGACCCGAGGGTCGCACACCCTGTTGGTGAGAGTCGACGACACGGGTCTCGCCAACCACGTCGCCGAAGGAAACGAAGGCAACAACACCTACAGCCGAACCTTCAGCGTGCCCTAGCCGTGAGACCGAACATGAAACCAACGTTTGCCATTCTTCTCTCGCTGATGTTCCCCGCAGCCGCCGCAGCGCAGGCGATCTCCCCGTCCGTCGCGAGCGCGAGCCCCGCCACGGATAATCCCGCCGGCGCCATTGTCGAGAGTCCCAGCGACGCTCGGGACGCGGGCCGAAAGATCCCGATCGTGGCGTACGCTTACACGGCGTATGGCGCGTCAGCGAAGACGATAGGCGTGCAAGCGTACAGCCTCGGTCTCCTCGCCGCCGACCAAGACCGAGTCCTGGGGGGCGGCGCGGCGATCTGGTGGGCGCCTATCGAAAGGCTCACGCTCGTGGTGGATGGTCAGCGCAACGTGTCGCGCGACTTCGCGCCCTCGGCCGCCGGCATCGTGCGTCTCTATGGCAACGGGCGGGAGGGCCTCTCACTCGGCGCCCTCGGCAAGTTCAAGATCGACGGCTTCGGCAAGGGGCGCGACGGCGACGAAGTCGAGAGCGAGCTCGAAGTCGGGGCGCTCGCGTCCTTCGTGGCGTCGCGCTTGTACCTCGATGCCAACGCGATGGGGGGACAAGGGCTCGGCGACGACGGCGAGACCGACGCAGAGGCGAGGCTGCGCCTAGGGTACGATCTTGGCTCGAATGTGCGGTTCGGTCTCGACGGCCAAGCTCGCGTGCGCGTCCGCGGTCCGCGGCTCTTGCCCAATGGGCGCACCTGGGACTTTGCGGTCGGCCCTCAGGTGATGGCGTGCTTTGCGCATTGGTTCGGCGCGTTCACCGCGGGGCCGACGACGATGGGGCTCATCAGCAAGAACGTAGGGGGGGTGGCGATGCTTTCGGTGGGCGGTACGGTGTTCTAAGGACTGCGCCAAATAAAGGAAATCTCGATAGGTTCGCCACCCTTGAAAAGGCCCGTGTGCTCGGCCGGATCATGTCCACTATGGCAGCCTCCATCCGCGAGATGATCGGCATCGGCGTGAGCGCGGAAATCGCGAGATCCTCGTCTTACGAGCGCGTTCGGTGGACGCGACCTTCGCTTGATAGCTCCTTCCCTTGACAACCCCCCCTGGTATGGGTCAGCTCTCCTAGAGCGATGTCCGCCCTTGCGCCGCCCACCGTTGTCCGCCTTCGCCGCCCCAAGGCGTTCGTGTGGGCGGCGGCGTGCATGGGGATCCTGTTCGTACTGGGTACGCTCCGCGCGAACAGTCGCTACTTCCATTGCGCGGCGATGGACATCTCGGGCCTCTCGCCTTGTTGCGACGAGCACAACGACGGCCCCGCCGAAGACGCCGAGCTGGGCCAGGCCGATTGCTGCGAGACGAAGGTCGTCGCGAGCCTGCCCGCCGGTCAAACGGCGCCGCTCGTCGATGTTGCCGCGGCCCCGTTCGTAGGTGAGCTGACGCTCCCCGTTCCCTCGCGCTCACCGCTCGCCGCGCCGGCGCGCGCGCTCGGGTTTCGATGGGGCAGCGATCCACCGCCACCAGTCGAACGCCAAGCCCGGTTGATGGTGTTTTTGACCTGAGGTCCGACTCGGGCGACGCCTTCGCGCGCCGGCACCCGAGGTTTCCTGCGTAGCTTCTCCCGCGATTCGCGCGGGAGACTTGGGCGCGCTCGTTGGGCGCTCCGTTGGAAAGGACCGTCATGGCTTTTCGTCGCCGATCGTATCGTTGGATGCGGGCCGCTCCCGCCTGGGCATTTCTCTGGGTCGTCACCGACGGCTTGCGGGTCACCGGCAGCGCAGCGGCCGACCAACCGCCGGCGGCGCGAGGCCCCACCGACGCC
>DATEMX010000315.1:0-2946 GCA_035275365.1 Polyangiaceae bacterium
CACGGTCCAGCCTCGCTCGAGCCCGATGGCGAGCCACGAGAAATGAACGCGCGTCTTGTTCACGGTGACACCGACGACGATGCCGTCGGTGGCGGGGGTGATCGCGGAGATGGCGATGGTTTCCTGACCCTTCAGCGACTGGAGGACCGTCGAATCCGCCGCGAGGGCGAGTACGCCCGCTCCGGCGAAGATGGGGACGAGGCCGCTTGGGATGAAGGCTGCGATCACCGCGCGTAGGCACCCCTCGCTGGAGACCTCGGCCGCAGCGCGGCGAACCTCTTCGAGCGTTCGCAAGGAAAGCGCATAATCGGTGCGAGGCTCGGTCCCACGGGGGGGGCACCCTTCGAGGAGCCTGAGCGTGGCGCCCGCGCCCCAAACCTGCGGCGCAGACGGTGGCAACACGGGGCGCTTAGCGACCGGAGCTTCGGTGCGCCGTTCGCGCAGGATGAGGACGTCGTCGGTGGGGAGCGCACGCGGCACGGTGACACGCACGGGCCGCTTGAACGATCGCGGATCGCCGACCGTGCCCGTAGCCACGGCGTAGGCGAGGGTCTCGGCGGAAGCGACGACAAACGACTTGCCTTCGGGGGCCTTCGGCTCGCGATCGGCGGTGCGCAACGACAGTTGTCCAGCGGCCGGCGGATACATCTCGCCGCTCGTCACGCGACGATCGGGCTCGACGATGCGAGCGCCGGTGGCGATGAGATCGACGAGCGCACCCGATTGGCCGAGGACTTCGAGGACCTGCCGCGACGAAGGCGCCACGATGAAATCGAGGCGTGGCGGGACCCGCTTGGACTTGAGGAGCATCGCGGCGGCCAGCATGTCGCGCAGCGTGGCGCCGCTGTCGCCCCCCAAGATCACTTGGCCCACCGGTTTGCCCGCGAGATCGCGGACAGGCCGCACCTGGCCCGTCTCGTCGGTGAGGAGGGGATCGACGGCGCCGAGATCGATGGAGATGACGTCGTCGCACGGCGCGCCGGGATCGGGGCTCAGCGTGCGGTGGGCTTTCGAACGGCGCTGGTCGCGCAAGAAGACTTCGGTCTTCTCGTCGCTCACGAAGAGAGCCGCGGCCGCGCCGAGCTCGGGCGCGATGCCGCAGAGCACGGCGCGCTCGGCGACGGAGAGAAGCCGCGCACTAGGGCCCGCGAACTCGAGGATGACCGGTGCGCGGTGCTGCACTTCGATGCGCTGGATGACTTCGCCGAGGCCGCGACGCAGGAGCTCGAGGGCGACGTCGCGCGCGCACACGAACGGCCGCATGCGACCCGAGAGGAGGATCTGCACGCTGCGCGGCGGGCGGAGCGAGACCGTACCGAGCGTCAGCGCTTGCCCCAACTGGCCTGCGGAAACGACGAGCGACAACATGCCGGCGCCGCCCACCGAGGCGAGCCTGGGATCGTCGGTCACCGCTAGGCGCGCAGGTGACCCGAATCGCTCGAGGTGCACGGGCGCCGGAAAGCCAATTCCGGGGCGCGCGACGAGGATGCCGCTCTGGGTCATTTCCGGCGCGACGGTGTCCGGTGTTCGCGCCGCGAGGGCAGCGTTGCTGGCGGCGTCGGTCACGCACGTGCCGTCGTAGGCCACGGCCAACTCGACGGGCGTTTTCTTGAGACCGAGGGCCGTGGCCTCCGCCAGCGCGCGGTTGGGCGCACGCGAAAGGACGACCTGGTCGACCTTCACCTCGACGAGATCGCCGCGAAGTTGCGCGTCGGCGCACCGACCGGCGAGGATTTTTTGAGGCATCGTGCGGGGGGGATCCCCGGCTCGCGCGCGCATGCGGTTAGGTACGCTCCTGTTCCCGACGACCGAGAGACGGCGAAACCCGCCGGGCACCCCGCTCTCGCGACAGCGCGCGACCGTAGCTGTTCGTCGCGAGCGGGGTCAAGGTGCCCGGACGTCAAAAAGCGGTCTTCGTCCACTTCTGCCAAAGCGGGTAGCGACGGGTGCGGGCATGACCCAACCGCGAGCAGGCCGCAAGGGGCGCCGAGCCAAACTTGACCTTGCGGGACATGGGCCGGTAACCTCCGAGAATCATGTTCAAAGAGGCGATTCGCGACGTGGTCGAAGGTACCGATGGCGGAATCGCCGGCATCCTCATGGATTTCGAAGGGATCCCCGTCGACAGCTACGTCAAGGGTGACCTTTTCGACATCAACGCCATCGGCGCCGAATACAGCGTCATTCTGAAATCCATCCAGCGCGCGGCCGAAAGCCTCGAGGCTGGCGGCGCGCGCGAAGTGGCCGTCCAATCGGAGAAAGTCACGACGCTCATCCGCATCATCAACGAGGAATATTTCCTCGCGCTCGCGCTCTCGCCCGACGGCAATTTCGGCAAAGGGCGCTACCTCATGCGCACGGCGGCGCCCAAGCTTCTCGAACAGCTCACCTGAGCATGGCGCGCGCTTCGTCGCCCGGGGCCCGAGGTTCGAAAATCCTCGTCCTCTCGGGGCCCAATCTCCAGCTTTTGGGAACGCGCGAGCCCGCGATCTACGGCAAAACGACGCTCGCCGACATCCACGCGCGGCTCCGCGTTTACGCACGAGAGCGCGGCGCCAAGGTCGAGTGTCGCCAGTCGAACCACGAGGGAGAGCTCTGCGATTGGCTCGGCGCTGCGAAGAGCAAGGGGTTCGAGGGCGTGCTCCTCAACGCGGCGGCGCTCACGCACACCTCGCTCGCCCTCTATGACGCCATTCGCGCGATCGCGCTGCCCACGGTCGAAGTGCACCTCTCGAACCCGGAGGCACGCGAAGAATATCGGCATGTCTCGCGAGTCGCCGCGGCGTGCGTCGGGAAGATTGCGGGATTCGGCGCCGACTCCTATCTACTCGCTTTGCGTGCGCTGCTCGACCTCCTTGACGCAAAGCGTTGAGTCGAAAGGTCGAGCGAGTTTCGTCGTGAGAGCTCATGCTAGTGCCGCGCGGCGGAAGTCCGGGCAGAGATCAG
>DATEMX010000316.1:0-2684 GCA_035275365.1 Polyangiaceae bacterium
GTAGAAGGTCGCGAGTGGCCCGTTCGCCCACGTATAAGGAGCCGTCAGCAGCGTGTTGAAGTCGTTTCCGTCGACCAGGGCATGTCCGACGAAGGTCTCGGTCTCCTGTCTGAAAAGTTTGGCTAACTCCAAATGGAATCCGGGGTTTTTCTCGAGCCCGCGCGATTCCAAGCTATCAGGGATAGGGATGTAGAGGAGATCGAAGACAAAGCGCGCCGCGACAACCTGGGCACGCACGTCGTCGAGCATGCGCTTTGCGTGCGCCTCGACGCCCTGCGGGATGCGCAGCTCGCCCGCGGCAGCCGCTCCGAGCAGGGGGTCGTCGGGTGTCGAGCCCCAGAGCGCGTAGGAGAGGCGCGTGGCCATCTCGTACGGCGTGGGACGAAGGAGATCCGTCGACCCCGCCTTTTCGCCGAACTCGACGCGGTAGAGAAATTCGGGCGATTGTAGGGCGACCTCGATCACGGCGCGCACGCCGCTCGCGAAGTTGCCCCCGAGCATCTGTCCCGTGGCGAAGACGTCGCCGAAAAATTGGGCATCGGCGGCGTCGGCGGGATGACGGAAGACCTTGCCGACGAAGTTGCCGATGAACGTCCGCGCACAGTCGTCGCCGACGGCGGCGGGAGCGCATCGTGTAATGGCCGCGAGGGCCTCGGGGCTTTGGGTCGACGTCACCGCGAATTTTCGAGCGATGTCGGCGTAACCGACGACGAGGTCGACCGTGACCGTGTCCGCTCTCTCGAAGCCGACGTCGAGCTCGAGCCCGCCAGTGGGCTGGATCAGCTCGCCGAACAGGTCGCGAAGGGTGTTGTTGTATTGGAAGCGCGTGAGCCGCAAGAGAGGGTCGGGTGGACGCTTCGGTGAAGGACATACGTCCAAGGCAATGTCGCCGCCTGGTCCCGAGCCCGTCGAAGTTCCAGTGGTCGTACCGCCCGAGCCGCCGGCAGGATCGCTGGTCCCGTTGATAGCGATCGTTCGCCCGCAGCCGATAAGTGCCACAGATGTGGAAATGATCCCAGCCCACACCGAGACTCTCCCAAGACCTGCCCGTTGTCGCCGTTCGTTCGCCATGCGTCTTCCCCGACGCCAGGTAGTGGGCCTAAGCGTGAGCATTGGTTCAAGGCCTCGTGAAATACGTGCCCACATCTTCCCGCACCGAGCACTTCGCCGACGAGAGGGGCCTCGACGTGCGAGACTGCGCGGGATGCCGGTCGGTGATTTTCTCGGACAAGTCGTCTCGCTCTTGGTGCGTAGGTTCGCTGCGCCCGGCGTTTTTCTTGCCGTCGATGAGGGCGACGAACGGCCCGACGCGGAGGTCGTCCTCCTTCCGCGCGCCGAGGTGCCCGACGGGCTCGCGGTCGGGGATCGGCTCGAGGTCTTCGTCTACCTCGACTCGGAGGACCGTCCCGTCGCTACGCTGAAGCGCCCGAAGGTTCGGCTGGGTGAGGTGGCCTTTCTCGAGGTCACCGATCTGACGAGCTTCGGCGCGTTCGTCGACTGGGGGCTCCCGAAGGAGCTGCTCGTCCCCCTCGCGGAGCAGACGCGCGATCTTTCCGTTGGAACGCGGCACCCCGTTGGCCTTTTCATCGACAAGACCGGTCGCCTCGCCGGAACGATGAAGGTCGGAGAGCTGCTGAAGACAAAACCGACCTTCGCGCGCGACGCGTGGGTCGAGGGAGAAGCGTGGCGCAAGGACGACGATGTCGGGGTGTTCGTCATCGTCGAGCGGCAATTCGTGGGACTTCTTCCAGCCTTCGAGCCCCATTCGCTGGCGCGAGGTGAGAGCGCGAAGTTTCGTGTCACCAATGTCTTGGTCGACGGCAAGATCGAGCTGTCACTCCGAGGCAAAGCGCACGAAGAGCTGGAAAACGACGCATCGAAAATCCTCGCGGTGCTCACGCGTCCCCACGCCCCGAAGGTGGGCGATAGGTCCGATCCCGAGCAGATTCGGAGCGCGTTCGGTCTCAGCAAGAAAGCGTTCAAGCGCGCCGTGGGGACCTTGCTCAAGACGGGCCGCGTGAAGATCGACGCCCGTGGGTTTCTCGCGCTCGTGACGCTCGCGATGGGCGCGCTCCTGGCGGCATGTGGAACGACGCCCGCGGAGAACGGAACGGCCGACGCAGGATCGCAAAGCTCGGTATCGTCCGCGCAGTGCATGCTGCTCGCGTGCCCCGCGGTGGCCCAGCCGGGCGACGGACACGAGGTGTCGCTGCGCGCGGAGCTCGCGCAAACGCTCCAGCGCAACTGCGCCGACCGCGCGTGTCACGGCGACGCCGCGGGCAGCGCGGCCGGTCTTTACTTGGGGCCCGAAACGCCCGCGGCGTTCGATACGTCCCAGATGCGCCAGCGGCTCGTCGGCGTTCCTTCGCGCACGGCGCCTGCGGTCTCGTTGGTGCGTGCGGGCGATCCCTCGCGGAGCTTTCTCATGTTCAAAGTGGATGGTTGCCAAGGCGCGGCCGGTTTCGCGTGTACGCCTCAGCCGGGCGCCCATTCGGCCGATGCGTGCGGCGACAACATGCCGCAAGAGCAGCGCCCACTCTGCAATCGCGAACGCGAACTGCTTCGGCTATGGATCCTCCAAGGTGCTAAGGACAACTGACCTCGCGCTCCTCTCTGGCGAGGGTAGAAAGGTGCCGAACATGGGACGAAGTACCTGGTTTTCGCTGGTGGCGTCGTCGCTCCTC
>DATEMX010000317.1:0-5388 GCA_035275365.1 Polyangiaceae bacterium
TGGCCATCGGCGAAGCCGATGAGGCGAGGCCTTGCGGCGATTCCGTTTCGCAAACCACTTCCCGACGGTCTCGCCGTATCGTTGAGTGGGGCACGGGCGGCGATTGCCGATCGGGATCTGACAGTGCCAAGATCCGACCCAGTAGTGCTACGCGCGGGTCACCTCGAGCGTAGCGGGCAAGAAACGTCGGAGATCTGCCACTTGCTCACTTCGGAGAACTTGTTGCGTCCGATTCGCGGTCAGTGTTAGACGACGCTAACGTCGCAAAATGAACTCGGTGTCCCTCAGATGAACGCGCCCCAGGCCCTGCCCGCAGTGTCGGTCGTTCCCGTGACACGGCTCGTCACGCCGGCCGGGCCGCTCCGCGTCGCCGACGCGCCCGACGCGACGCTGGGACCGCCCGTCAAGTTCTCGCTCGTCATCCCCACGTACAACGAATCGAAGAACATCCCGACCCTCGTCGCTCGCCTCGCCGAAATCCTCGAAGAACCGACCGGCGGATCGTTCGAGCTCATCGTCGTCGACGACGACAGCCCCGATCGAACGTGGGAGGTGGCCGAGCAGCTCGCGACCACCCAGCCCGCGTTGCGCGTCCTCCGCCGTCAGGGCGAGCGCGGGCTCTCGAGCGCCGTCATCCGCGGTTGGCAGGTCTCACGCGGCGAAATCTTGGGCGTGATGGATGCCGACCTGCAGCATCCGCCCGAGGTCAACCTCGCGCTCCTCAAGGAAATCGAGAAGGGCGCGGAGCTGGCGGCCGCGAGCCGGCACGTCGAGGGGGGTGGCGTCAGCGATTGGAGTATGGCGCGCCGCGTCCTCTCGCGAGGCGCGCAGCTGCTCGGCCTCATCGTGTTGCCCGGCGTTCTCGGGCGCCTCAGCGATCCCATGAGCGGCTATTTCATGGTGCGGCGCTCGGCGATCGAGGGCATCGAGCTCTACCCAATTGGCTACAAAATCCTCGTCGAAGTCGTCGCGCGAGGCCGCATCCGTTGGATCGGCGAGGCGGGTTACGTATTTCGCGAGCGGCTCGAGGGCGAAAGCAAAGTCACCAAGGCGCTCTATCTCCACTACTTGCAGCACCTCGTGCGGCTGCGCTTGGCAACCCTGCCGAGCTCTCGCTTTTTTCGCTTTTGCGTCGTGGGATCGACCGGCGTCTTCGTCGACATGGCGTTGCTCTATTTGTTGAGCGATCCGAGCGGTTTGGCGCTCGGTTTGACCCGCAGCAAGATCATGGCCGCCGAGGCCGCGATCCTCAGCAATTTCTTGCTGAACGATGCCTGGACATTCGGCGACATGGCCAAGCGTCAGCCCGGGTTCGTCGCCAAGGCGCGCCGCTTTCTCGGATTCAATGCGGTGTGCACGGTGGGCCTCTTGCTCAACGTGATCCTGCTGAACCTCCTCTTCAACTACGGTCACCTCAATCGGTATTTCGCCAACGGCGTTGCCATCCTCGCGGTGACGTTCTTCAACTATTGGCTCAACCAACGGTTGAATTGGGCGCCCATTACGACCAAGCAGTCGTAGCGCCCGAGCGGGCTCGAGCGGTCGACTACTGAAGGCTCGGCGCCGCCCCGCCGGCGACGCGCCACAGATACCGGCGCCCCGAAGACCAGCCCGTGAGCGGCACCGTGGTGACGACGGTGAGCGGCACCTTCTCTTGCACGAAAATCATGCCTCGTCCGAGCGCCTCCACCTCGTCGGCCACGTATCGGATTTTTGCGTCGGTCAAATAGCGATCGAATCGGCGCTCGCGGTAGTAGTCGTAGACCGTGTTGTTCATGAGCCCGTCGAGGTTCACAACCACGTGCTTTCCGAAGAAGCCGGGGATGCCGGCGTTGAAGCAGCCGATGAGCTCCCCTTCCGGCACCATTTCGTCGAAGGCTCGTTGCGACGTCATTACGTCGTTCTGCCAAGGGTAGGAGTTCAGCGTGGCCAGCCTGACGGTGAGCGCGACGACGAGCGACGCGGTCGCCGCCATGGCCACCCTGCGTACGCGGCCAAGCGACCACGCGTTGCTGCTCATCGCCAGAGCAGCCGCCCCGTACGACACGAGAAAGAGCACGAACGCCGGTTGCGCCTTGTACCAATACTGCTGTTCGGAGAAGAAGAGACCGTAGACCGAGCCTGTCGCCAGGGTTGCGGCGAGCAAGAACATCCCCGTCCACGCGGGTTCGCGCGTTTCGGACCGTTGGCGGCCTCGCCACAAGGCAGCGACGAGAACGAGCGTGATCGCCGAGGCGACGAGCGCGCGCAGACCGCTCCATCGACCACCGGGAATTCCGACGATCGGATAGGCGGCCCAATTGCCGAAGACGTAGTGCATCGCGTCGAGCAGCCGGGTCGTCGAGTGCGCCGAGCCTTCGGCCGCCCAGAGCATCTTCATCGAGCCGCTGTGCTGAAACCAGCTACCCGTGGCGAAGCGAGAGTAGACGAACCACGGCACGATGCTGGCGGCGAACGCCGCGCCGGTGACGAGAAGCGCCTCGAACGCTGCCACGCGCCGAAAGCGCCAAGCGACGGCGACGATGGCGGCCGCGGCAAGGACGCTCGCTTCTGTCCTTCCGAAGAAACAGAGCCCGAGGCTCGCACCGAAGAGGGCGAAATCGAACACCGATGGCCGGTCTTGCGCCTTCGGCGAATGCCCCGACAGACGCGCCGAGTAGACGAAAAACGCCACGGCCAAGCCGAAGATGTAAAAGCACGCCTCCATGCCCTGAATCGCGAAGTTGACCGGCAGCGAATTGAGCGCCCAGAGAGCGCCGCCCACCCTGGCCGACGAACGCGGGAGCCATACCGACAGCGCCTTGGTCAACACCAGGGCCGACGCCAGGTGAAAAGCAAAGGCCGTGACGAGGCACGCGCGCACGAGCGCCACCGGATCGTCGAACACCTTGGCGACGGCGACCATGATGGCCATCCAACCCGGATGGTAGCCGTTGGTGGGGTTCAGCCCGTCGAAGCTCGAAAGGCCCTTCTGCGCGATGTTGCGGGCCGTCGTGAGATAGTAGAAGGCGTCGTCGGGGACGATGCTGAGCAGCGCAGGCAACGGCCTGCTCACGGTCCAGGCGAAGGCCGCGGTGGAGAACAGCAACGCCGCTGCCAAGAAGGCTCGGCTGGGATCGGTTTTCGGGGGCAACGGCGCATCCGGCATGGGCTTACTCCAGACTCATATCTCCAAGAGACGACAGACGAAGTCGGCCACGGCGAGCGACGCGGTGAGGCCGGGAGACTCGATGCCGTAGAGGTTCACGAGCCCGTCGACTCCGTGATCGCGCGGGCCGTGAATCACGAAGTCCATGGCGGGGCTCTGGGCAGGGGCCACCTTGGGGCGAATGCCGGTGTATCCCGGCTTGAGCGCGCCGTCCGCGAGAGCCGGATAATAGGTGCGAATCGGCCCGTAGAACGAGGAGGCGCGCCCCTCGTCGAAGGCGTAGTCGACGCCTTCGACCCACGAAACGTCGGGCCCGAAGCGAACGCTCCGACCGAGATCCAAAGTAACGTGAACGCCCAATCCGCCCGGCACTGGCACGGGATAGATGAGGTGAGAAAACGGCGAGGGCCCCTCGAGCACGAAGTAGTGCCCTTTGGCGAAGAAGCTCTCGGGAATGGTCGCCCGAGGAACGCCGGCGATGCGGCGGGCCACTTCGGGCGCTCGCAGGCCCGCCGCGTTCACCACGATCTTGCTCGCGATCGAAGTGGGCTCGGCGCCGCCGACCTCGAGCTCGACGCCGTGATCGTGCACGGCCCCGCCGACGACCGGCGAACCGACGACCACCTGTGCGCCCGCGCGCGCGGCGTCTCTTCGCAGCGCCGAAATGAGACCATGGCTATCGATAATGCCCGTCGACGGCGAGAAGAGAGCGCGCACGCACGACACGGCCGGCTCGAGAGCGCGCACGTCGCCGCGATCGAGCCAACGCAGATCGCCGACGCCGTTCACCTCGGCCTGCGCCTTCAGCTTCTCGAGGGTGACGACCTCTTCGTCGCGCGTGGCGACGATCAATTTTCCGAGGCGATCGTGCGCGACGTCGGACGCTTGGCAATACTCGTAGAGCGCCTCTTTTCCGAGCACGCACAGGCGCGCTTTGAGCGACCCGGTAGGGTAGTAGATGCCGGCGTGAATGACCTCGGAGTTGCGCGAGCTCGTGTGCATGCCGAGCGCTGTCTCTGCCTCGAGGACGACCACGTCGCGCCCGGCCATCGCCAACTTTCGAGCCACGGCGAGGCCGATGACGCCGCCGCCGACGACCACCGCGTCGAGGTCGGCGCCGGCCGCGGCTTTCGAGCTCGTCACGGCGTCGAGCGCATTTCGCTGCGCTCCTCCGGCCAAAACACCTTGCGCCTCTCGGCATCGCCGAGCACGCCGGCCGATGCATCCCAATAGAGGAGATTGGCGAGCGCCCCGCACACCTCGTTCGAGAGCGCCGGTTGCCCGACGAAGTCGATGAGACGGAGCCACGCGCTCAGCGTCGACGTCGTCATCGAGTAGAGTGGCTTCCTTCCCAAGCATCCGCGCAAGAGCCATCGATTGAGCGGATGAAGGCGGCGAAAATTATCCGACAGAATTCGCCCGGCTTCGCCCTGGCCGAGGCGGCGAAATATCTCGACCTCGAGCTTGCCGTAGCTCCGGTGCATGGCGGACCACGACTCGAGCGAACGCTCCGCGTGGTGCAGCCCGATCGCCGCCGGGTTGAAGCGAAAGGCGAGCCCGCGCGCGGCGAGCCGCTGTCCGAGCTCGACGTCTTCACCGCGCGGCAAGGAGACGTCGAACCCGCCGGCGCCGACGAAATGAGCCTTGGCGAGCGAGGCGTTGCCCGTCCAAAATTGGCGAAACGTCGGCGCGTAGTCGCCGCGGATCATGGCCCGATATTGCGCTTCGAGCTTGGCCTGCTCCCACGCTACCCACGGCTGGCGGTAACTCGGCAGCGACGACATGGGCCCCATCACGACGACGTCGACCTCGGCGTCGTGCATCTTGAGGTGCTCGAGCACGAGATCGCGACCGGGGACGACGTCATCGTCGAGAAACAGAACGAGCTCGCCGTTCGCGCGCGCCACGCCTTCGTTGCGCGCGGCCGCCGGACCGCGATTGGTCTGCTCGAACACGCTGAGATCGAAGCGGCAGCGCCGCTCGCGGAGCCACCCGCCCGTGCCGTCGGTCGATCCGTCGTCGACGACGACCACCTCGAATCGCTCGGGACCACATGACTGGTCGGCGAGCCCCTCGAGCACCCGCGCGAGTCGCTCGCGGCGGTTGTAGCTGGGGATAACCACACTGACCGAGATCCCCATGGGTTCGTGCACCTAACACGCGGCGTGAACGCTGGCAAGGTCTCGAGAAATCGGATGATCGTGATCTGCTCCTGCCAAAGTCTGCGGCAGTAGTGCTAG
>DATEMX010000318.1:0-4476 GCA_035275365.1 Polyangiaceae bacterium
CTTCCACGATTCCGTTTTGGCTCGGCGAAGCTCCGGCACGAACACCCGAACTGTCGGCGGCGATCTCGCGCGTGCGGGAAGTCGCCTCCGACGTCGCCTCGCTGGCCCAAGGCGGCGTGCCCGAAGCCGGCGCCCGTCAGATCGCCGACTACGTGACCGCGGGGGCCAGCGTTCTCGGCGCCGTGCCCACCCGGTCCTCCGTGGTGCTCGAGCGGTTCTTCGACGAGAGCGGCGGCATGCAGCTCATCGTGCACGCGCCGTTCGGCGGGCGCATCAACCGCGCTTGGGGACTCGCCCTGCGCAAGCGATTCTGCCGTGGTTTCGGCTTCGAGCTGCAAGCCGCGGCCAACGAAGAAGCCATCGTCATTTCCCTCGGCACGCAGCACAGCTTCCCGCTCGAAGACGTCTTTTCGTATTTGAACTCGAAGACGGCCAAAGATCTCCTCGTCCAAGCGATGCTCGCAGCGCCCATGTTCAAGACGCGTTGGCGCTGGAACGTCTCACGTGCGCTGCTCATCGAACGCATGAAGGGAGGCAAGCGCACCCCGCCGCCGCTCGTGAGGATGCGCGCCGAAGACTTGCTCGCGAAAAGCTTCCCCGCCGCCGTGGCCTGCGGCGAAACGCTCCCGCCGGGCGACATCGAGGTCCCGACGGATCACCCGATCGTGCGCCAAACGGTCGAAGATTGCCTCCACGAAGCCATGGACGTCGACGGCTTCCTCGCCGTTTTGCGCGGTCTCGAGGAGGGAAGCATCGAGCGGCACGCCGTCGATCTGCCCGAGCCGTCGGCCTTCGCGCACGGCATCCTCGCGGCGCAGCCGTATAGCTTCCTCGACGACGCGCCGCTCGAAGAACGCCGCACGCAGGCCGTGTTCGCTCGCCGCACGCTCGACGTGAAGAACGCCGACGAGCTCGGCGCGCTCGATCCCGAGGCCATCCGCCGCGTGCGGGAAGAAGCGTGGCCGGCGCCGACCAACGCCGAAGAAGTCCACGAGGCGCTCCTCTGGATGGGCTACGTGACCGCTCGCGAGGCTCTGCCGTGGGCCGAATGGCTCGCCGAGCTCGGCGCGGCGGGCCGTATCGCGCTGGAAGGCGAACGCTGGTTCGCGACCGAGGCCTCGCGCGATCCGAAGGAGATCTTGCGCGGGCGCCTCGAGGCGCTGGGACCCGTCGTGAGCGACGATCCGCTGCTCTTCGAGCTCGAGTCCGAAGGCGCCGTTCTGCGTGGCCGGTTCGAGGGTAAGGCCGGCTGGTGCAGTCGCCGCCTCCTCGCGCGCATTCACCGCTACACCCTCGATACCCTGCGAAAAGAGATCGAGCCCGTTACTGCCGCCGATTTCCTGCGATTTCTCACCTGCTGGCAGCACGTCGACGAAGAGCATCGACTCGAGGGGCCCCGCGGCGTGGCCGAGGTCATCGGACAGCTCGCCGGCTTCGACGTACCGGCTCTGGCGTGGGAAGCGAGCGTCCTTCCCGCTCGCGTGCGCGGCTACCGGCGCGAATGGCTCGACGAGCTCACGCTCTCGGGTGAGGTCGCTTGGGGTCGGTTGTGGGGCAGCGGCGCGGTGGCGATCCGAACGACCCCTATCTGCCTCTTGCCGCGCGAGGACCTCGATACGTGGACGTCGCTCGGCGCGGCGCCCGACGCCACCTCGCTCACCGGCGCCGCCCGCGATCTGCACGCGCTCTTGGCGGCTCGGGGCGCGATGTTTCCGCAGGAGCTCGCGCGAGCTTCGACCCTCCCTGCAGACGACATGGAGCCGGCTTTGGGCGAGCTCATCGCGCGCGGGTTTCTCACCTGCGACTCGTTCGGCGGGCTCCGTTCGCTGCTCGCCCGATCGTCTGCGCGCCGTGTTCGCACGCCTACGGCGGGTCGCTACAGCCTGCTCGCGCACCCAACCCTCGAGGAGCCGCCGACGATGTTCGTGGCGCGGCAGCTCTTGCGGCGAACGGGCGTCGTTTTCCGCCGCACGCTCGCGCGCGAGAAGCAGCCCATCGTGTTTCGCGATCTGCTCCGGGCACTTCGCACCCTCGAAGCGCGAGGGGAGATTCGCGGCGGTCGCTTCGTGGCCGGCTTCGACGGCGAGCAATACGCGCTCCCCGAGGCCGTTTCACTGTTGCGAGCGGTGCGCCGGCGCGGGCCTGGTCAGCCCACCTACGCGTCGGCCGCCGATCCGCTCAACTTTCGGGGTATCCTTACCCCGGACGAGCGCGTTTCACCGCTGGTCCGGCAGAAGATCGCCGTGGCGTGATCGCAAGCTCACGGCTCACCGCCGCGCCGGCGGCACGAGCGGCTCGCGCAGGGCGAGCCGAAGGCGCGTGCCGGTGGGCAAGATGACTGGGCTCTCGTCGTCTTTGCCAGGCGAAGGGCCGCCGCCTATCGCGCCGGCGTTCGTGAACGGCTCGCTCTTGGGGACGGCACCGAGCGCCGCGTCGTAACCGACGACCCCCCGATCGCACGAGCCTATGCTGCTCACCCAGATGTCGGGGCCGGCGCTTCGAACCGTTGCCGAGAGTGCGCTTGGCCCCCAAATGGTTTCGACGTCGTCGAACTTGAGATTGACGATCGGCGCGCGCGAACGTTCGGCGGCGATGACCTCGAAGTGAACGAGCGCCTGCGTTTGAATCACGATCTCGTTGGAGAGCGAGCGCACCGGGCTCTCTACGTGCGCCGTCCATTTTTGCGGATTCACGGACGAGGTCGCGCCAACGGCACGATCGAGCACGATCGTGAACTCGGTGCGGGCCTCTAGGTACGGACCCACCACGGCCGCGCGCTGGGCGAGCGAAGGATCATCCGCCCAGCGCTGCGCCGGCGGCGCCGACGCACAGCCGAAGAGCCCCATTGCGAGAGCTCGGTACGACGCTTTCATTCGCCGTCGTCGGGCGAAAAGCGCCCTTCGCCCTTGGTGTCGTTGGCGTGCCCGTCGCGCGAGCTTCGTCCTTCGGGGCGGCCTTCGCGCGCGCGGCCCTTCGGTTCGCCTTCGGCGCGCCCCTCGTAAGGGCTTCGCTCTTCGTTGATCGCCTGTGCGCGCTGGCCGTCGGTGCGGGCCTCGTCTTGTGCGCTCGCGACGTTGCCGGTCGGCGGGCAGAGATAGGAAACGCCGATGCTCGCAAGACGGCTGTCGCCCAGCGCGAAATCGGGCACGAACACGCAGCGTTTGCCGGAAGCCTCCGAGAGCAGCGTACCCCGGAGCTCGATGGCCTGCTCCAGCTCGACCCTCGTCATGGGCGCTTCGCGGAGCGTGTTGTCGGTCACGCGGATGTCCGTGTTGTTTTGGCAAGTCACCCACGCGTTGACGACGAGGTTGGGCGTGTATTTCGGCTCTTCGCCCGCCGCCGTGCGCGCCGAGCGCACCGTGCCGCGAATGGTGGAGCTGTATTGGCAGCCGTTCGGGGCGGGGAAGCTGAAGGCCTCGTTCATTCGCCCCGGTACCTCGCGCCCGCCCGGCACGTACCGGTCCGTGCGCCTTTCGGCGCGATCGTTCTGACTGCGCGGTTCACGCTTCTTGGCGTCGCCCTCGCTGCTCCTAGGGCTGTTTCCTTTCTTTGCTTCACCGCTCGAATCTCTCGAGTCTGCGAGGTCATCGTTCGGCGACTGGGCGGCCGCCGTAGCGGAGGCGAGTCCCATCGCCACGAACAAGGAGAACGTTCCCGACCGAACCAACGGGTCTAGCATTGTCCATCTCCCGTGCTCTCGATGATGGCGCCCGTCGCGGGCACCGAGCATCGACGGCACACGCCCCGAGACGGTGCGATACCAATGCCAATCGCTAGAGCTTGCCAACCAAAGGTCGAAGGGCGTCAGACCTTGCCGACGGTTGCCCGAAAGACGACGCCTTGCCCCGCGACGTCGTATTCCGGCGCGTTGGCGGGCACGAAGAGCGACGCTCCCTTGGGGAGCTCGTGAACCTCGGCCCGAGGAACGCCACGAACGGTCACGCCGCCCTCGACGGTCAGCAAGATCTCGGGCCCGCGCCGCTCGGCGGCGCGAAATCCGTGGGGGCCGACGACGACGCGCGACAATCGAAACTCCTCGGCGGGCGTCGAATAGATACTCTCGGGGCCGCTGCCTCGCGCCTCGATGGCGAGGGCGGGCCCGTCGTCGAACGAGAGCACGCGGAGGAGCTCCGGCACGTCGACGTGCTTGGGCGTGAGACCTCCGCGCAGGACGTTGTCGGAGTTGGCCATGATCTCGACGCCCACCCCTCGGAGGTACGAATGAAGGTTGCCGGCGGCGAGGTAGATCGCTTGCCCCCGCTCGAGTCGCATCAAGTTGAGGAGCAACGCCACGACCATTCCGGCGTCGCCCGGGTAGGCGGCCGCAAGTCTGAGCGCCCAGGTGCATTCGGCGGCGAACTCTCCGCCCTCGGCGACGTGTCGCTCGGAGCCGCGGAGGACCGACTGCACGAGCTCGGTGCGTGCTTCGCCTTGGCGCCCCATGATAGCGGCGAACAGGCGCCTCAACCCGCGTGG
>DATEMX010000319.1:0-5763 GCA_035275365.1 Polyangiaceae bacterium
TGGGCGGTCTCGCTGGTTCGGTCTTCGTCTTCCCCGTCGACGCGCACGAGGGCGAGACGTGAGAACGGCGGGTAGCCGAGCTCGCTGCGATCGGCGAGCTCTCGCTCCAAAAAGCCGGGCACGTCGTGGCGCGAGGCAAAGACGATGGCCGGGTGCTCGGGATCGCGCGTTTGCACGAGCACCGTCCCGAGCTTGTCGCTCCGCCCCGCGCGCCCGGCAACCTGAACGAGGAGCTGGAACGCGCGTTCGGCGGCGCGATAATCGGGCATCGAGATGGCGGCGTCGGCGTTGATGACGCCCACCAGCGTGACGCGCGGCAGGTCGTGGCCTTTGGTCACCATCTGGGTTCCCACTAGGATATCGACTTCGCCCGAGCGCACGCGCTCGATGACGGCTTCGGCCTTGGCGCCGGAAGCAACATCCCGATCGAGGCGCGCGATCTTGGCGTCGGGAAAAGCCGCGGCGATGGCTTCTTCGAGCTTCTCGGTGCCGAGCCCCTCGAGCACCAACTTGCCACGGCTGCACTCTGCGCACGCCGGCGGAAGGGGGCACGCGAAATCGCAATAGTGGCAAACGAGGCCGCGCCCGCGGTGAAACGTGAGGGCCACCGAGCACGACTTGCACCTCAGAATGTGCCCGCATCGGTCGCAGATGACGCTGGGCGCGAAGCCGCGGCGATTCAAAAAGAGGATGGTCTGCTCGCCGGCAGCGACCGTCTTCTCGATGGCGCGATGGAGCGGAAGCGAGATGAGCGGGTGGCCCGAAGGTCCGGGGCCGATCCGACGCAAGTCGACGAGCTCGACCTTCGGCAGCACGGCCGCCGCACGGGCCCGATCGGGCAACTCGAGACGGGTGAGCTTGCCCGTTCGACACAGCATCTCGGTTTCGAGCGAGGGCGTGGCCGATCCCAACACCGCCACGGCCCCGGCGCGATGCGCGCGCAGGATGCCCATGTCACGAGCGTGGTAGCGGGCGCCCTCTTCCTGCTTGAAAGAGCCGTCGTGTTCTTCGTCGACCACCACGAGCCCGAGATTCTGCACGGGAGCGAAGAGCGCCGAGCGCGCTCCGATCGCCACTTGCACGGCGCCCGTGCGCAGGCGGCGCCACATGAGATGACGTTCCCTGTCTTTGAGCCCGCTGTGAATGACGGCCACCTCGTCGCCGAAACGCGCGCGGAATCGGCCCACGAGCTGCGGTGTGAGCGCGATCTCCGGCACGAGCACGAGCGCGCCGCGCTTTTGGCCGAGGCACGCCGCAATCGCGCGCAAGTAGACCTCGGTCTTGCCGGAGCCAGTGACCCCGAAGAGGAGAAACGAGCGCGGCACCAGAGCCTCGATGGCTTCTCGAATGGCGGCCGACGCTACCTCTTGCGACGACGTGAGCTCCGGCGGGGTGTCGCGATCGACCGGCTCGGCGAAGAACGGGCTCGCCGGGACTTCGTGCCGCGAGAGTTTGACGTGCCCGAGCACCGCGAGTTTTTTCACGGCCGCCCGCGCACCTTTCCAGCGCTGCTCGAGACGCGGCACCGAGGTTCTCGGGCAGGTGGCGAGGTATTCGAGGACTTCGAGCGCATGCCCGCGCAGCTTGGCGGGAGAAGGCGCCGGCTCAGGCGCGACGGGGCGAGGAACGAGGGTTACCATGGTGACCTCGCGTCCGCCGACTCTCTTGCCTTTCATCGCCTTGCCGCCTTCGTCGTGCTCTTCGAGGGCGCGCGCTTGGGTTCGCTCGAGGAGCGGCAGGGCCATGCGCAGTACCTCCCCGATGGGTGAAAGGTAATAGGCGGCGAGCTCGCGCAGAAAGGCCAAGAGCTCGGCGGGGAGCACGGGAGCGTCGTCGACTATCGCCGTAATGGGTCGGAGCTTAGTCTTGTCGAACGCCGGCTCGCGATCGGAGACGTCGAGGACGACGCCGATCGTCTTTCGTGGTCCGAACTGGCAGAGCACGCGGACGCCGGGGCGAACGCGGGAGATCATGGCCACGGGTATCGAGTAGGAGAACGGGCGCCCGAGCGGGACGGGAACGGCGACGTCGGCGATCAGCACGACGACTCCTCAATGCGTGGCGAGGAAATAAATGATGAGGCCGATGATGACGAGACCCGCGACGCCGAGCCAAATGCCGCCGCGGAGCGGCCCGGGCGAAGGCTCGCCGATGGGAACGGCCACCGGCGAGACGGCCACCGACGAGGGCACGGTGCTTTCAGGCGGCACCGAGCGAGTCGAATCTCGAGCGGCGGAGTGAGATTCGGTCGCTCGAGATTCGATCGGCGCCGGCACGGCGTTCTTTTCGACGCCCGCTCCGCTCGCGAGAATGGCGCTGGCGGCGCGTTCGCGTTCGCGCCGCTGCTGCACGAGCTCATCGCCGAAGCGCTCGATGAGCCATTCGCCGAACTTGATGGGGCTGGCGATGAGCTTCGAATCGGCCACGTATTTCTCGAGGTCGAGCAAGAGAGCCTGGGCGCTCGGGTAGCGCTCGTCGCGATTCGTCGCCAGCGCCTTCTTCGAGATGGCGTAGAGGTCCGCTTCGAGCGGGAGACCGCGCGAGGGCAGCTCGCCGATGTTCGCGGCTCTCGCCTGCTCGAGGAGCGGCGGATTGCCTTCGCCCGTCTTGTAGAGGCGCCGCCCCGACAAAAGCTCCCAGAGCACGATACCTATAGCGAAGACGTCGGCCCTCGCGTCGAGATGATCGCCCCTCGCTTGCTCGGGGCTCATGTAGCCGGCCTTGCCCTTGATGACCTCTTCCGAGAACGGACTCGTGTGCATCGCGTCGTTGGCGTGCGCGATACCGAAGTCGCAAAGTTTGATTTCGCCTTCGAGGCTGATGAGAATGTTCGAAGGCGATACGTCGCGATGGACGATGCCGAGTGGCGCGCCTTCTTCGGTGGTGCGTCGGTGCGCGTAGTCGAGCCCGCGGAGCGCTTCGATGACGATGAGCAGGGCGTATTGAACGGGTAGAGCCGTTTTGGTGCGCGTGCACCGGCGAAGGAGCTCGGTGAGATCGAAGCCCTCGACGTATTGCATCGCGATATAGAGAAACGCGTCGGCCCTTCCGAGATCGTGGACCTGCACGACGTTGGCGTGGTCGAGCCGGGCCGCCAGCTTCGCCTCGGTGATGAGCAGGTCGGAAAACTCCTTGCTCTCGGCGAGGTGGGGCAGGATCTGCTTGACGACCACGAGCCGGTTCACGCCGAGGTTGGTCTCGGCGTGCGCGAGAAAGATGTCGGCCATCCCGCCGCGCCCGATCTTGTCGAAGAGCGTGTAGCGCCCGACTTTGCGAGGGAGCGAAGGCTCGGGGCTGGCCAGGGACGCGGACATGGACGGCGTTTCGGGCGGAAATACGAGGCTCAGCGATCGCCGATCGGCGGAACGAGACCGGGCGGCAGAGCGCCAACGACTGCGCCCACGACGGCACTGGCAACGCCGGGCAGCTGCGACGGCGCGATCGTCGCGATCGGAGGGATCGCGGGAATCGCGGGAATCGTAGGAAACCCGGCGGCGTCGATGGTCAAAGCAGCGGCTTTGGTGGCGGCATCCTTCACGCCCGCGTCGCTGCGCTGGGCGATCTTGGCGGGCGTAGCGGGCTGAGCCGCCGCCGGAGGGGCGGGGGCGGTCGCAGTGACGGGCGGAGGAGCCGGAGCCGCGGCGGGCGTAGCGCTCGGCGCCGGAGGCTCGTCCTCCTTTTTGTTGCATCCGAAGGACAAGAGCGCGGGAACGACGGCGACGACGACCGTGGCAAGGACGAGCCTCTGTGTCTTCATGTGGCGGGAGTCTAACCCTCCTTGGCGAGGGCTCGAACATTTCTTTCGTTTGAGCTCGTCGCCGAGGCTCCGAGCGTTCGAATAGGTGCTAAAAACCACCCCTTACCATGGCGAAGGGCCCCGAGAGCAAGAGACCGCCGCCGCCGGAAAAGGCCAAATCGCGTCCACCGACTTCACGCCTTGGGCGGCTTGCGCGGCTCGGGGCGCTCTCGACACACGCGCTCCCCATCGCCATCGAAGGGGCCAAGCGCGCACTCGGCGCGCGCCGCACGGAGGACGACGCGCAACGCATCCGCGAGAAGATGCTCGCCGACGCACGCAAAGCGGCGCACGCCATGTTGAAGACGCTCGGCGAAATGAAGGGCGTCCCCCTCAAGCTCGGCCAGATGGCCAGCTACATCGACGGCCTGGCCCCTCCGGGTTACGAGGAAAAATTCCAGCGTGTGCTCACGCGATTGCAAGAAAAAGCGCCTCCGCTATCGGCCGAAGCCGCGGCGCGCGTCATCCGCGAAGAGCTCGGCGCTCCCGCCGAGGAGGTCTACGCTTCTTTCGAGCGGCAGCCGTTCGCCGCTGCCAGCATCGGGCAGGTTCATCGGGCCGTCACCCACGGGGGCGACCAAGTAGCGGTGAAGGTGCAGTACCCTGGCATCGACAAGGCGATCGAGAACGACTTGAAGAGCCTCTCGCTTCTCGAAGCCTTCTCTTCGCCCGTGCTCCGCAAGTACCACACCAAAGAGACGCTCGAAGACGTCAAAGACGTCTTCTTGGCCGAGCTCGACTACACGCGAGAAGCATCGATGGCCGATACGTTTCGGCGGATGAATCGTGACGTCCCAGGCGTTGTGGTCCCGCGGGTGCATCACTCGCTCTCCACGAGACGCGTGCTCACCGCCGAGCTCATCGGCGGCCAAACCTATAAGGAGTTTTGCGAGACGGCCTCACAAGAGGAGCGCAACCAAGCCGGCGTGACGATCTGGCAATTCATGTTCCGCTCGATGCTGCGGTACGGCATCCTCTATGCCGATCCGCATCCTGGGAACTATCGCTTCCTCGGGGGAGGCAAGGTTGCCTTCCTCGACTTCGGATGTGTCAAGGTGTTGCCCGACGAGCTACTCGACGGAATGAAGCGCTACATGGTCGCGGCGCTCGACGGAAATTGGGACGAATTCGATCGCGCGTGTGCCGATGTTCTCGGCTACGACCCGGAGGACGAAGAGAGTTGGAGCCTCTACCGTTCGTACACCATCGAGCTGCTCACGCCGATCACGAGCCAAGCTCTGTTCCAGTGGTCGCCCGAGGTCGCGCGGGAGGCGATCGCTTTCCTCGTCCGCGGTCAGAAGAAGATCCTCTTCCAAGAAGGCAAGCGCCCGAAGATGCCCAAGCCGATTCGCCCGCCGCCCGACTCTACGTTCGTCAATCGGCTGCAATGGGGGCTAGCGTCGATCATGGGCGGGCTCCGCGCGCAGGCGCGCTTTCGCCCGCTCACCGAGTCATGGGTACGCGAGAAAAGGCAGCCGTTGCCGAGCTAGCGTTGGCCAAGGCGGTGCTCGGTCTCTTCGTCGTTTTGGCGGGATGCTCGCGTCAGCCGCCGACCTGTGTCGCGCGCTCCACCACGGAGACGCCGTCGTCGTCGGCGTCCGCCGAGGTCGCGAAGATCCTCGCTGTAGAGCTTTCGCCCGAAGACGCGGGCGACGCGGCCGAAGGCGAGGCGTTCGTCGAGCTCGTGCGGCGCGACGCTTGGCAAGAGGCCGCGCAAAGCATCGATCTTTTGCCTGAAGAGAAGAAGAAGAAGCCCACGGCGCGCCTCGTGCGGGCCCGCGTGGCCATGGCGCTCGGTGACTACGCTACGGCCGTGCAAGCGCTCACCGGGCTCGAGAAAGACCTCGCGCCTATCACCGAAGACATCGAGCGCTGGCGCGCCGAAGCCGCGGCCACCGCGGGGCCGTTCCAAGACGCCGCTCAGTTCTTCCTCAAACAGGGGGGAGCGAAGGGCCTCGGGCGAGCCG
>DATEMX010000320.1:0-8130 GCA_035275365.1 Polyangiaceae bacterium
GGAGAGCTCGATGGGGCCAAACTGTCCCTCGTGGGTCCCAACCGGGACCGGTCGTTCTTCCACAGGCCGGTCGCTCGCCCGGGCCTCGAAAAACCGAGGTCCTGGAACTTATCCCCCGAGTCCACAGCCCCTATCGACACCACTAATTATTTATGAGAATGAAAGAGCCCTTGATAGTCAGACACGTGTTTGACCACGCTAGGAACTGAAGGCCCGAATGGATGTCACCGTTCCGAAGAAAGAACTTCTGAGGCTGGTCGGGCGTTGCCAGGGGGTTGCCGACAAGAAGAGCACGATGCCCGCGCTCTCCAACGTCTTGCTCAACGTGAGCGGCCCGTCCGAGCTCCGCGTGTCTGCGACCGATCTTTACCTCGCCGTGAGCGGCACGGTGAGCGGCGTCGAAATAAAGAAGGGTGGCAGCGTGGCCGTGCCTGCCAAGGATCTCTACGAGCGCATCAAAATGATGCCCGAGGGTCCGATTCACGTGGTCACGAGCGACGGCTTCTCGACCACACTGAAGGCCGCTGCCAGCGCACGCCGGTATACGCTCCGCGGTATGCCCGGCGAAGACTTTCCCGCGCTCGCCGAACCGGACCCGAAGTCGGCGTCGCTGGAGCTGGAGCTCGAACTCCTGGGCAAGCTCATCGCGCGCACGCACTTCTCGATCTCCACCGACGAAACGCGCGCAGCGCTGAACAGCGCCCTCTTCGAGTGGGACGGCGATCGCGTGCGCATGGTCACCACCGACGGTCATCGCCTTTCCAAGATGGAGCTGCGCGTTGCCGGTCGGCAAGCCACGGCCACCATGCTCCTTCCGCTCAAGGCCATCGGTGAGCTTCGTCGGCTCGGCGACGAGGCGCGCGCCGAAGCCGGCAAAGACGGCGAAGCCCAAAGGGTCACCATCGCGCAAAGCGGGCCGAACGCGTTCTTCGGCATCGGGGGCACGCGCTTCTCGGTGAAGCTCGTCGACGCGCAGTTTCCGCCATATTCGCAGGTCATCCCGCAAACGAGCGACCGCGCCATCCGCGCGCCGCGCGCCGCGTTTGCCGACGCCCTGCGCGCCGTGTCCCTCGCAGCGAGCGACAGGACGGGCGGCGTGAAGCTCGAGGTCACGAGCGGTGCCATGCGCATCACCAGCGAGAGCCCCGAAACGGGCGACGGCTTCGACGAGATCCCCGTCGACTACGCCGGCGCCGAAGTCGTCATTGGCTTCAACGCCAAGTATTTCTTGGACGTGCTCGGAGCCATCGACGACGAAGAGGTGGTGCTCGGCATCGGTGGTGATCTCGATCCCGCCGTGATTCGCCCCGCCACCGAGAGCGACGAGCAGAGCTACAAGGCCGTCGTCATGCCGATGCGCATCTGAAAAGGTGGCCGATCTCAGCATCGAGTCGGTCGCGCTTCGCCATTTTCGCAACATCGCGCGCGCCGATTTGGGCGAGCTGCCACGCGTCACGGTTCTCTCGGGCGACAACGGCCAAGGGAAGACCAGCGTGCTCGAGGCGGTTTACCTCGTCTGCACGACGCGCAGCTTTCGAACGAGCACCATCTCCGACCTCGTCTCACACTCCGAGAGCATCGCCAGCGTGCGGGCCGTCGTCGCGAACGGAGACGAGCGACGCGAACAGTCGGTGGGCCTCGAAGGATCGCAGCGCAAGGTAACTCTCGCCGGAAAGCGCCCGCGGAGCTTCGCGTCGTACGCCGTCGAGTCACCGGTGGTCGTGTTTCACCCCGGCGAGATGGTGCTCTCGTCGGGCCCGGCCTCGAAACGCCGCACGCTGCTCGACCGCGTCGCGCTGTTCATCGATCCGACCTCGACCGATCATCTGCAGCGCTACACGGCGGCTTCCCGCTCGCGCCAACGAACGCTGGAAACCCGCGGCACGGCGGCGGCCGAGCTCGTCGCGTTCGAGGAGCTCATGGCCCTCCACGGCGCGGCGCTCATGCAGGCGCGCAGAGAGGCCAGCGAGCTCATCGTGCACGAGCTCGGCGAGACGTTTCGCCGAATGACCGCCGATGCGCGGCCCATCGAAGCGCGCTACGAGGCCGGCGGTCCGCTCGCGCCGGGCGATCTCGCTAGCGCCCTGGCTAAGTCGCGCGAACGCGACCGCCACCGCGGGAGCGCGAGCGCGGGGCCCCACCGGGACGATCTCGTCCTCGAAATTGGCGGCTACGACGTTCGCGTGGAGGCATCGCAGGGCGAGCACCGCGCCGTCACCCTCGCCCTCAAGATGGCCGAGCTCTCGTGCATCACGCGCGCGCGGGGCACGCGCCCGGTTCTGCTTCTCGACGACGTCTCGAGCGAGCTCGACCTTTTCCGCACCGCTCTCTTGTTCGAATTCCTTAGCGAGAGCCCTGGACAGATCTTGCTCACGACGACGCGTCCGATGCTCATCGACACCCGCGGCCTCGCGGTCGGTCAGCGGCGCGATTTCCACCTCCGTGGGGGGGTCATTTTCGACGGGCCGAGCGGCGGCTCCGGGTGACGCGCTCGGGGTCGAAAATGGGGCCGCCGAGCGGGCACGAAAATCATGAAAAAGGGCTCCTTTCGACGGTCCTAAGACATACGAAAGCCACGGAAAATCGGGCCTGAAATCCTTGCGAGAGACCCCGACAAAGGCTAGGATTCTCGCCTCGCTCGTGGGGGCAAAAGGGCTCCCATCCTTCTCTCTTTTTTTCCGAAGGTAGACCCTAGTCAATCGACCTCGATGACACTTCGGTAAAAAACGGGAGAAAGCAGCGCCGAACGGCGGAAAACGGGAATAGCTCTCCCGGCCGGATTCGGGGACCGAGCGAAGGTTGTACCGAGACTCTCCGAATGACCGAAGCCACCACCACGACCCCGTCGCTCTCTCAGGCACCCGAGTCCACTTACGGTTCCGAGAACATCACGGTTCTCGAGGGCCTCGAGGCCGTTCGCAAGCGGCCCGGAATGTACATCGGCGATGTCCACGACGGCTCGGGGCTTCACCACCTCGTGTGGGAAGCGGTCGACAACAGCGTCGACGAACACCTCGCCGGTCATTGCACCACCATCAACGTCACCGTTCATTTCGACGGTTCGGTCACCGTCGAGGACGACGGCCGAGGAATCCCGGTCGGCATGCACGCCAAGGGCGTGAGCGCTGCCGAGGTCGTCATGACGGTCCTTCACGCCGGCGGCAAGTTCGATCACTCGAGCTACAAAGTCTCGGCGGGTCTCCACGGCGTCGGCGTGAGCGCCGTCAACGCGGTATCCGAGTGGTTCAAGCTCGAGATCAAACGCGAAGGCCACGTTTGGTACCAAGAGTATCGGCGAGGCGTACCCGAGGCGCCGCTTGCCGCCATCGGCGAGACCGATCGCACGGGTACCAAGCAAACGTTCAAGCCCGACGCGCAGATCTTCACCACCACCGAATACAGTTTCGACCTGCTCGCGAGCCGCTTGCGCGAGCTCTCGTTCCTCAACGCGGGCCTGGTCATCGAGCTCACCGACGAGCGGGGTGAAGGCAAGAAAGAGCGCTATCTTTACAAGGGCGGCATTCGAGAGTTCGTCGAGCTCTTGAACAAGACCAAAGAGCCGATTCACACGCCCGCCATCGCCTTCACGGCCGAGGCTCCGACCGATCTCGGCGTGCCGGTCGTCGTCGATCTCGCGCTGCAGTGGAACTCCACCTACGCGGAGCAAATTTTCCCCTACACCAACAACGTTCACAACAAGGACGGCGGCACGCATCTCACGGGCCTTCGTTCGTCGCTCACGCGCACGCTCAATCAGTACGGCACCGCGCAAAACCTGCTGAAAGAGGTCAAGCAGGGCCTCATCGGCGACGACGTCCGCGAAGGGCTCACGGCCGTCATCGCCGTCAAACACCCCGATCCCTCGTTCGATTCGCAGACGAAATCGAAGCTCGTCTCCAGCGAGGTAAAGGGCATCGTCGAAACGGTCGTCGGTGAGAAGCTCGGTCAGTTCCTCGAAGAGAACCCCGCTCTCGCCCGCAAGATCGTCGATAAAGCGGTCATGGCCGCCAAGGCGCGCGAAGCAGCGCGCAAGGCGCGCGAGGTCGTACGCAAGGGTGCCCTCGACATCACGACGCTCTCCGGCAAGTTGGCCGACTGCCAAGAAAAAGATCCCGCCAAGAGCGAGATCTACATCGTCGAGGGAGACAGCGCGGGAGGCAGCGCCAAGGCCGGCCGCAATCGGCGCTTTCAGGCGATCCTCCCGCTGCGCGGCAAGATCCTGAACGTCGAGCGCGTGCGCGTCGATCGCATGCTCTCGTCCGAGCAAGTCGGCACGTTGATAACGGCGCTCGGGTGCGAGATCGCCGAGCCCGAGGGCGACGTCGCCGAGCTCCGGGCCGAGCGCGCCAACGGCGAGTCGATCGCGCCAGCCACCAACGGCAACGGCGATTCGTCGCTTACGGTGAGCATTCCGCCGCGCAAGAAGTCGATGTTCGACATCCGCAAGCTTCGGTATCACCGCATCATCCTGATGACCGACGCCGACGTCGACGGTTCGCACATTCGAACGCTGCTGCTCACCTTCTTCTTTCGCCAGCTCCCGCAGCTCATCGAAGCAGGCTATCTCTACATCGCGCAGCCACCGCTCTACCGCGTGCGCAAGGGCAAGAAAGATTTCTATTTGAAAGACGAGGCGTCGCTCGATCAGTTCCTCATCGAAAACGCCGTCGATGGAATGGAAATCGCCGCCTCCAAAGGTCCGGTGCTCTCGGGAATGCCGCTCTTCGTGCTCGCCAAGCGCATGAAGCTCGCGCGCGAGCTCCTCTCCAAGATCGATCGCCGCTGCGACGCCCGCGTGGTCGCCGGTCTGGTTCGATCGAGTGGTCTCGGACGCGACGAGCTCCGCCAGCCCGAGCGCGTGAAAGACGCCGTGAAGGCGCTCGGCCAATACATGGAGGCGCGCTATCCCGACCTCTGCCCCATCGACGCCGTCGTCACCACCGAAGTCGAGCACGGGGCCCAGCGCATGGCCGTGAGCATGAGGCCGGGCGCGAGCCCGCGCGTCAGCGTCATCGATTGGGATCTCGTCGACTCGGCGGAGTACCAGGAGCTTTTGTCGATCGAGGAGGACATCCGGTCCATCGGCAAACCGCCCTATGCCGTCAGGGTCGGCGGCGCCCAACCGGTCAGCATCCCCGACGCAGAGCGGCTCGGCGACTACATCGACGAGCGCGGGCGCCGCGGCATCATGCTGTCACGCTACAAGGGCCTCGGCGAGATGAACGCCGAGGAGCTCTGGGCCACGACGATGGACCCCGACGCGCGCACGCTTCTCCAGGTTCGCGATGAAGACACGACCGGCCGCACCGACGAGCTCTTCACCGTGCTCATGGGCGAGAACGTCGAGCTTCGCCGCACCTTCATCGAAGAGAACGCACTCAACGTCCGCAATCTCGACATCTAACACTACTGGCGCAGTAAACCCGGGGGGGGCCTTGCTTGCAGCGGGGTCGGACTTAGCTTCTACCGTCATGCGGATGGACCGTCTCACGATGAAGAGCCAGGAAGCGCTGCGAGCAGCGCTCGACCTGGCGAGCCGGCGGGGAAACCCGGAGCTTTTGCCCGAGCACCTACTCCTAGCGGCCCTCGCGCAAGACGGAGGCGTCGCGACTCCTGCCGTGCAGAAGGCCGGCGCCTCGGCGGAGGCACTCACTCGAGCGTTTCAAGAGAAGATCGATTCTCTGCCGAAGGTGACCGGGGGCGCCGAGCCGAACCTCTCATCGCGAGGGCTGAAGCTCATCCAGCGCGCCGAAGACGAGGCCAAAGCGCTCAAAGACGACTTCGTCTCCATTGAGCACTTCCTCTTGGCGGGCGCCAAGCACGATCGCGACGTGCAGGCCATCTTCGATCGCAACGGCCTCGGCTACGACAAGCTCCTCCGCGCGTTGGCCGAAATTCGCGGTTCGCAGCGGGTCACCGATCAGAACCCCGAGGGCAAATTCCAAGCGCTCGAGAAGTATACGCGCGATCTCACCGCGGCCGCGCGCCGTGGCAAGCTCGATCCGGTCATCGGTCGCGACGAGGAGATTCGTCGCGTGATGCAGGTCCTCTCGCGCCGCACCAAGAACAACCCCGTCTTGATCGGCGATCCTGGCGTCGGAAAAACGGCGATCGTCGAGGGTGTGGCCGTTCGAATCGTGAAGGGCGACGTGCCCGAGTCGCTGAAAGACAAGCGCCTCGTGGCGCTCGACTTGGCGAGCATGGTAGCGGGGTCCAAATTCCGCGGCGAGTTCGAAGATCGGCTGAAGGCGGTGCTGAAGGAGATCGAAGCCGCCGAAGGCCGCATCATCCTCTTCATCGACGAGCTGCACACCCTCGTAGGCGCTGGCGCGGCCGAGGGCGCGATGGACGCGGCCAACATGCTGAAGCCCGCGCTCGCCCGCGGCGAGCTCCGGTGCATCGGGGCCACCACGCTCGACGAATATCGAAAGCACATCGAGAAAGACGCCGCGCTCGAGCGTCGATTCCAGCCGGTCGTCGTTCCCCAGCCCAGCGTCGAAGACACCATCGCCATCTTGCGCGGCTTGAAGGAGCGCTACGAGGTTCACCACGGTATCCGCATCCAAGACAGCGCTCTTATCGCAGCGGCCACGTTGTCGAACCGTTACATCACCGATCGGTTCTTGCCCGACAAAGCCATCGATCTCGTCGACGAAGCTGCGTCGAAGATCAAAATGGAGATCGACTCGATGCCCGGCGAGATCGATCAAGTCGAGCGCCGGCTCATGCAGTTTCGCATCGAAGAAGAAGCGCTGAAGAAAGAGCGCGACGCCGCTTCCAAGTCGAGGCTCGAAGAGATTCGGCGCGAGGTCGCGGAGCTCGGCGAGCAGCGCGACGCCATGCGGGGGCAGTGGCTCCGAGAGAAAGAGTTGATCAACCAGATCCGCGACATCCAGAAGCGCACCGAAGAGCTCCGCGTGGAGGAAGAGCGTGCCCGTCGCGCTGCCGATCTCGGCAAGGCCGCGGAGATTCAATACGGCCGCATCCCCGAGGCCGAGCGGCAAATCGAGGCGAAGCGAAAAGACCTCGCGAAGCTGCAAGAAAAGGTGAGCTACCTCAAAGAAGAGGTCACCGACGAGGACATCGCCGCCGTCGTGGCCAAGTGGACGGGCATTCCCGTGAGTCGCATGCTCGAGGGAGAGATGCAGAAGCTTCTTCGTATGGAAGAGGGTCTGCATCGACGCGTGGTCGGGCAAGACGAAGCCGTGCGCGCCGTCGCCAACGCCGTGCGGCGGTCGCGAGCGGGCCTAGGTGACGAGCGCCGGCCCATTGGGTCGTTTCTTTTTCTCGGTCCGACGGGCGTGGGCAAGACGGAGACGGCCCGCGCGCTCGCCGAGTTCTTGTTCGACAACGAGCGCGCCATGATTCGGCTCGACATGAGCGAGTACATGGAAAAGCACGCGGTCTCGCGGCTCATCGGGGCTCCACCGGGATATGTGGGGTACGAGGAAGGGGGCCAACTCACGGAGCCGGTTCGGCGCCGCCCTTACAGCGTCATCCTGTTCGACGAGGTCGAGAAGGCGCATCCCGACGTGTGGAACACGCTCCTTCAGGTGCTCGACGACGGGCGCCTCACCGATGGCCAAGGCCGGACGGTCGACTTTCGCAACACGGTCATCATTCTCACGTCCAACGTGGGGACCGCGCAGGCAGCCGCCATCGAAGATTCGCCCGATTTTGCCGGCGACGTCGAGGCGCGAAACCGCCGAATACGGACGGCCGTAATGGAAGAGGTGACGCGGTCTTTTCGGCCTGAGTTCATCAATCGGCTTGACGAGATCGTCGTGTTCCACCGCCTCGAGCGCGACGAGATCGGGCGCATCGTCGAGATCCAGCTACGGGGATTGGACAGCCGTCTCGCCAAGCGCGAACTTACCCTCGAGATGGCGCCCGCCGCGCGCGAACTCTTGGCCGGCTTGGGATGGGATCCGCAATACGGCGCGAGACCGCTCAAACGCGCGATTCAACGCTACGTCGAAGATCCTCTCGCTCAGCGAATCTTGGCGGGCGAGTTTTTGCCGGGCGACGTGATCTTGGCCGATCGGGGCTCGGAGGGGCAGCTCAAATTCGAAAAAAAGATGCTCAATTGAAACGGTGGTTAGCCGTCACCGCACTGGGAGCCGGGTCGAC